>CAZVNC010000231.1:233-4884 GCA_964628305.1 uncultured Ideonella sp. | reverse complement strand
GCGCAGCCGGGTGAGGGTGGTGGGAGCGTTCATGCCGCGAAGTCTATCGGCGCAGTGATCCCCGCGTCGGCGGCGCGGACGGCGCTTGCTTCGTGCAGGCAAGTCTTCGGCGCCCGGGAACGCGAAGGCCGGCCGCGCGCGAACGCAGCCGGCCGCATGGCGCAAGTCGGGGCAGAGCGCCGTTCAGGCGTCGCGCCGGCGCTTCGAGGCGAAGCCGACCGCCGCCAGCCCGGCCAGCATCAGCGCGACCGTGCCCGGCTCGGGCACGACGCCGACGGTGGCCTCGGTTACGTTCAGGATCACCTGGTTCGACAGGTAGGTCACCGAGAACGCGCCGGACGAGAAGCCGGACATCGCGACCGGGCCCGCGAACGTGCCGGTCACGAGATTGCCGCCTCCGGTCATCATCACGATCCAGCTCGTGCCGACGGCGTAGTCGCACGCCCCTTCACAGATCACGCCGATCGTGCCGTCCAGCATGGCACTGCCGCTGACCGCCAGGCTGCCGAAGTTCGCGCCGTCGAGGCCGACGTCGAACCAGCCGCCCGCGCCCTGCGCATAGCTGCCCTCGAGCGTCAATGCACCCGGCTCGCCGCCCGGCGTGCCGGGCCGCATGTGGCCGTTGTTGGCGAGCGTCCCCGACAAGGCGAACTTGCCGACGCCGGTCATCAGCCCATCGTTGGCGAAGTTGGTCGGCAGATTCATGATCCCTGCGGCGTCGGCCCGCAACGTGCCGTTGTTGACGAGTGCGCTGCTCACGGTGAGCGTGCCATCCTGCGCGCGCATCGTGCCGTCGTTGATCACCCCGCCGTTGACGGCGAGCGTGATCGTGCCGCCGGCCACGTCGGCCTGGATCGTGCCGTGGTTGGTCAGCGTCGCCGCGCCGCCGACGAAGTTCTGGGCACCAATGACGCCGGTGTCGCCGCGCACCGTGATGCCGCTGCCAAGCACCAGGTTGCCGGCCTCGGTGTTGAACCGGTTGCCGCCGTTGTTGTCGGCGAAGACGAAGCTGCCGTTGCCGCTGATCGTCTGGTCGCCCTGCGGCGCCAGCACGCTGCCTTTGCCGATGTTGACGCTGCCGTTGAGCGTGAGGCCGTTCGTCACCCGCTCGACGCCGGTGGCGCTGGCAAGGTCGAGCGTGCCGGCAAAGGTCGCGGCGTCGAAAAAGTTGTTGCCGCTGTTCGTCGCGATGAACGCGCCGCTGCCGATCACGTTGATCGCGCCGTTGAGCTTGACGCCGGCCTGCACCACGCTGCTGCCGGCGTCGGCCAGGATCTGGCTGCCGGTCTTGTTGTCGATGTTCGTCGCGAGCAACAACGTGCCGCCGTTCTTCGCCGCCAGCGTGCCGTGGTTCGTCACCCCGCCGTTGACGGCGAGCGTGATCGTGCCGCCGGCCACATCGGCCTGGATCGTGCCGTGGTTGGTCAGCGTCGCCGCGCCGCCGACGAAGTTCTGGGCACCAATGACGCCGGTGTCGCCGCGCACCGTGATGCCGCTGCCAAGCACCAGGTTGCCGGCCTCGGTGTTGAACCGGTTGCCGCCGTTGTTGTCGGCGAAGACGAAGCTGCCGTTGCCGCTGATCGTCTGGTCGCCCTGCGGCGCCAGCACGCTGCCTTTGCCGATGTTGACGCTGCCGTTGAGCGTGAGGCCGTTCGTCACGCGCTCGACACCGGTGGCGCTGGCAAGGTCGAGCGTGCCATTGAGCGTGAGTCCGTCGAGGAAATTGCTGCCGCTGGCGAAGCCGACGACCTTGCCGTCGCCAGTGGTGTTGATCGTGCCGCCGCTGATCGTGCTGCCGAACTGGTTGAGGACGCTGCCGTTGGCGACGTTGATGACGCCGCCGGCGTTGTTGATGTTGTGCCCGCCGCTCACCTGCAGCGCCGCGCTGGTCGCGCTGCCGACGTTGATGATGCCGGTGTTGACGGTGGCGCCGCCGCCGACGAGCGTCAGCGTGAAGGCGTCGAGGTTGATTTGCCCGGCGTTGTTCAGGTTCAGCACCGACTGCGCGCTGTCGATCGTGACGACGCCGCTGCCGCCGATGTTGGCGGTGTCGTTGCTGCCCGGGGTTTGCACCGGGTTGCCGTTGCCGGTGACGCAGCCGAGCCAGTTGGTGATCGCGCTCCAGTTGCCGTTCGTCGTATCCCAGGTACAGACGGCGGCGGCGGCCGGTGTGGCCGACAGCGGGCCGAGCACGGCGGCGGCGGCAAGGGCCAGCGCATGGCGGCGATGGATCGGATGGTGGCGCGATGCGTTCGACATGTCAGGGCTCCGGTGATTGAGATTCGGCAGGGCCGTTCACCCTGCTCGACGGACGCGATGTTCGCCCCCGACCGCTAAGCGATCGCTAATTTCGCCCTCCCGAAGGCACCTTTCATCCCCCCGATTCGCGGGGGTTGCCGGCCTTTGCGGGCCCCGCGTTCAGGGGATCGTCGGCGTTGCCGGCACGCCCGGCGGCGGCGCCGTCTCGTGCAGCGCGAGCCGCATCGCCGCCGCCGTGTCCATCACGCCGCCCGCGCGCCACAGCGCCGCTTCGCGCGCGGCGTCGAGCTGCCGGCGCACCAGGCGGCGGGTACGGCGCGCCTCGTGCTGGTCCGCGGGGGCGAGAGCGCCGAAGCGCACGGTGTAGAACTTCTCGGCAAAGCCCATCAGCATGGCGGCGGACTGCGGTCGGCGTTGATGCGCGAGCGTGCGCGGCAGGTTCCACAGGCCGTAGAACCATTCGCGCCACAAGCCGCCTTCCCAGGCGGTTCGCAGGCAGTCGGCATAGCAGCGCGCGGAGGCGCTCCAGTCTCGCAAGTCCGCCAGCGTGTAGGCGGTGACGCTCAGCACGAAGGCGAGCAGCCGCGTCTGCCCGTGCTCGGTCGCCGACCGCCGCGCCTGGGCGAGCAGTTCGAGCCGCTCCGGCCTCGACTGGGCACCGTCGAGCCCGATCGCGAGGTTGACCAGACCTTCGGCGACCCGGGGGGGCGGACCGTACTCGCGCCACAGCGCGAGCGCCTCGCGCTTGAGCGCCAGGCTGCGTGCGGTGTCATGCTCGCGCTGCGCGATCAGCACGGCCAGCAGGCTCGCGATGCGCGCCTCGGCGTCGGGCTGGCGGTGGCGGCGCGCGGCTTGCAGCGCGGCGTCGAGCAGCGGCTCGACATCGGCCTCGGCTTGGCGAACCCGCAGCAGCACCCGCGCCGCGGCGCGCAGCACGCTGGCGGCATCAGGGCCTTCGCGGTCAACGATCTCGAGCGCGCGCAGGGCGTGGTGCTCGGCATGCTCGCGCTCGCCAGCCTCGAACGACTGGCCGGCCAGGATCGCGTGGACGCGCGCGACCAGCGCCCGATCGGCAAGCCGCTCGGCGTCGAGCAGACGGCGCAGCAGCGGCAGGACGGACGGCGGCAGGTTCACGTCGTCGAGCGCGTAGGCGGCATCGCGCACGATGCCGAAGGCGGCGGCGGCGCCGCGACGCGCCGCCTCGTCGAGCGCCGCGCGCAGGTTCGGCAGTTCGTCGCGGAACGCATCGAGCGAGGGCGCCGTGCCGAGCGCCGCCGCCCAGCCGCCAAGCCAACTCAGGTGCGCCGCGCGCAGGCGGTCGACATCCTGCGCGCCGAGCGTCATCAGCGCGTATTCGCGCACCGGCTCGAACGGGTGGTAGCGCGTCGATCCCCCGTGTCCTTCGCTCGTGTAGACGACCGACGAGGCGACCAGCTCGTCCAGCAGTTCCGCCACGACGACCTGCGGCTCGCCGACCGCGCTCGCCGCCGCCCGCAGGCTTGCGCCGCCGTCGAACACCGAAAGTGCGGCCAGCAGCGCGCGCCCGGCCTCGTCCAGACAGGTCCAGCTCCACTCGACGACGCGCAGCATCGAGGCGTGGCGCGGGGCGACGGCGCCGCGCGGTCCGGTGCGCGCCAGCAGCGCGAGCGCGCTGCCGGGCGCCTGCTGCGCCGAGCTCTCGAGCATCGCGAGCAGGTCGGCGAGCGAGAGGCTGCGCACGCGCGCCGCGGCCAGCTCGATCGCGAGCGGCAGACCGTGCAGTTGCCGCACGATCGCGGCGACGAGCGCGTGATTGCGCTCGCCCAGATGAAAGTCGGCGCGCGCCGCGCGCGCCCGCGCCGCGAACAGCTCGAGCGCCGGGTTGCGCGCGGCCTCGCGCAGCTTCAGCCCGGGCGCCGGCAGCGGCAACGGTGCCAGCGCGAGCTCGACCTCGCCATCGAGGCCGAGCGCGTGGCGCGACGTCACGAGCAAATGCAGGCGGGGCAGGTTCGCCGTCCAGCGCGCCAGATCGCCGCGCCCAGCCGGCAAGAGCTGCTCGAAGTTGTCGAGGACGAGCAGCGCGCCGCGCCCGCCGAGCGCGCGATCGAGGCGAGCCAGCCGTTGACCGGCGTTCGTCGCGGCATCGGGCGAGCCAGCATCGGCCGCGTCTCCAAGCGCGAGCAACACGGCGTCGATCATTGCCTCCGGCGTCGTGCAGGCGGCGAGCGGGACGAAGGCGACGAGGTCGAATCCCGCGCCGACTGCGGCCTTCGGCGGCACACCCGGCGCGGCATTCGCGGCGAGCGCACGCGCGACCTCCACCGCCAGGCGCGTCTTGCCCGCGCCGCCCGGCCCGCGCAGCACCACCAGCCGGTGCGCTGCAACCGCCGCCGCGAGACCGGCGGCGGCCTCG
>CAZVNC010000231.1:0-223 GCA_964628305.1 uncultured Ideonella sp. | reverse complement strand
GGTAGGTTGGCAGTCGCGGCCGCATCGGCCCGGCCGGCGCTGACCGGGCCGGTCCGAGATCGGCCGCCGCAGCGGCTTCGTGTTCCGGCGCGGCAACCGGCGCCGCAGGCAACACCAGCTCCTCGGCCAGATTCGCGAGCGCGCGACGCGCCTCGATCACCCACTCATCGAAGAAGCCGGGCCGCAGCACGCCGCGGAAGATTCGCGCCGCGGCGCGTGCATC
>CAZVNC010000230.1:0-4905 GCA_964628305.1 uncultured Ideonella sp. | reverse complement strand
CACCAGTGGCTGCTGCCTCCTACCGGCGAGCTGACGCCCGCGGTCGTTGCGCGCGCGATCGCCGCGCGCCTGAAGCGCTTTCACACGAGCGAGGCGATCGAGTCGCATCTGGCCCGGCTGCGCGCGCAAAGCGAGCCGGCGGTGCGCGCGGCGCCGGCGCCGGTGCGTACGCCGTTCTATTGCTCGGGCTGCCCGCACAACCGCTCTACGCGTGTGCCCGAAGGCTCGAACGCCCTGGCCGGCGTCGGCTGCCATCTGATGGCGGTCGGCATGGAGCGCAACACGCTCACGATCTGCCAGATGGGCGGCGAGGGTGCGACCTGGCTCGGCATGGCCGAGCACTCGGGAATGCAGCACGTGTTCGCCAACATGGGCGACGGCACCTACTTCCACTCCGGGCTGATCGCGATCCGCGCCGCGGTCGCGGCCGATGTCAACATCACCTACAAGCTGCTCTACAACGACGCCGTCGCGATGACCGGCGGCCAGCACATCGACGGCACGCTGACGGTGCCGCAGCTGACGCGCCAGCTCGCCGCCGAAGGCGTGCGCAAGATCGTCGTCGTCGCCGACGACATCGACAAGTACCCGCGCGACGCCGGTTTCGCGCCCGGCATCGAGTTGCGCCCGCGCGAGGAGTTCGACGCCGTGCAGCTCGAGCTGCGCGAAACGCCGGGCGTCACCGCGCTCGTCTTCGACCAGACCTGCGCCGCCGAGAAGCGCCGCCGCCGCAAGCGCGACACGAAGGCGAATCCGACGCCGCGGCGCATCTTCATCAACGAGCGCGTCTGCGACGGTTGCGGCGACTGCAGCCTGAAGTCGAACTGCCTGTCGGTCGTCCCGGTCGAGACCGAGTTCGGCACCCGCCGCGCGATCGACCAGTTCACCTGCAACCTCGACTACAGCTGCCTCGAGGGCTTTTGCCCGAGCATCGTCAGCGTCGAAGGCGGGTCGCTGCGCAAGCCGGCGCCGGCGGCGTTCGGTGCGGCCGATGTCGCGGATCTGCCCGAACCGGTGCTGCCGGCACTCGACGCGCCGTTTTCCTTGCTCGTTGCCGGTGTCGGCGGCACCGGCGTCGTCACGATCGGCGCCCTCGTGGGCATGGCGGCGCACATCGAAGGCAAGGGCGTCACGGTGCTCGACATGACCGGCCTGTCGCAAAAAGGCGGCGCCGTGATGTCGCATGTGCGCCTCGCGCGCGCCCAGCGCGAGTTGCACGCGGTGCGCATCGACGCCGGCCAGGCCGATGCCGTGCTCGGCTGCGAGCTGGTCGTTGCCGCCGGCAGCGAGGTGCTGGCCAAGATCCAGCGCGGGCGCACGCGCGCCGTGCTCAATACGGCACGCGTCATCAGCGGCGAGTTCATCCGCCATCCGGATCGGCCGGTCGCGAGCGAGGCGATGCAGGATGCGGTGCGCGCCGCGGTCGGCGACGATGCGCTCGTCTGCCTGGACGCGACGCGGCTTGCTTCGCTGCTGCTCGGCCACTCGATCACCGCCAACATGTTTCTGCTCGGCTTTGCCTGGCAGCGCGGCTTGGTGCCGGTGTCGCGCGCCGCGCTGGCGCGGGCGATCGAACTGAACGGCGTCAACGTCGCCGACAACCAGCGCGCCTTCGACTGGGGGCGGCGCGCGGCGCACGACCTGCAGGGAACCGAGCGCGCCGCGGCCGGCGCCGAGGCGGTGCCCGCTGCGCACCAGCTGTCGCGGAGCTTCGCCGAGGTCTTCGCCCGCCGGCGCGCGCTGCTCGTCGACTACCAGAACGAGCGCTATGCCGCCCACTACGCCGGCCTCGTCGAGCGCGTGCGCGCCGCCGAAGAGCGGGTTGCGCCCGGCAGCACGCGGCTTGCCGAAGCGGTCGCGCGCAATGCGTACAAGCTGCTTGCGATCAAGGACGAGTACGAGGTCGCGCGGCTCTACACGGACGGCGCGTTCGCAAAGGCGGTGCAGGGCGCGTTCGACGGCGACGTGCGGGTGCAGTTGCATCTCGCGATTCCGGGCCTGCGCAAGCACGACGCGACGACCGGCGAGCCGATCAAGCGCGCCTACGGGCCCTGGATGCTCTCTGCGATGCGCCTCCTCGCGCGCTTCAAGCTGCTGCGCGGGACGCCGTTCGATGTGCTCGGCTACGGCGCCGAGCGCCGCATGGAACGCGCGCTCGCACGCGACTACGAGCGCGTCGTCGCGACACTCTGCGCCGGCCTTGGCGCCGACGATCTCGACCTGGCATGCGAGATCGCGGCGATTCCGGATTCGATCCGCGGCTTCGGCCCCGTCAAGCAGCGCAACGTCGATGCCGCGCGTGCGAGGCAGGAGCTGCTGTTGGCCGAGTGGCAGCGCAGGCATCCCGAGCCCGGCACCGGCGGGCGCGCGGGCGATCCGGCACCCGCGCATTGAGCGCGTCGCGACTGATTGCTCGTCAGTCAGCTGACAGTGCCAAGCTCGACACGGGCCTGAATGGAATCGGTTGATCAACGGCCTTCAGCGCCCTGACGCTCCGCTGCGGTCGCAGCGCCAGGCAGGCTCTTTGGCCAGCGCTCCTGTAGTGGCGCCGCGATGAACTGGATCGAGATCGGCTGGATCGGCATGTCCGCGGCGAGCCTGACGCTAGCCGTGGTTCATCTTTTCGTCTGGTTCAAGCAGCGATCACAGGTCGCACATCTGTTGTTCTTCGCGCTTGCGGTCTCGGCCACGGCTTTCGGCGCCTTCGAACTGGCGATGATGCACTCGCCCTCGCCGGCCGCCTACGCCGCCACGCTGCGCTGGGCGCACGTGCCGCTGGCGATGTTCGTGCTGGCTATCGTCTGGTTCGTGCGCTTTCACTTCGATGCGGGCAGACTCTGGCTCGCCTGGGCGGTCACCGGTGTTCGCCTGCTGGCATTGGCACTGAACTTCGCGACCGGCGTGAACATCAACTTTTCCGAAGTCTCCGCGCTGGACCCGCTCGCGTTGTGGGGCGGTGTCATCGTCACCGGCCCCATCGGCATCGTCAACCCTCTGGCCGTCGTGCCGCAGATCGGCAACCTGCTGCTGGGCGCGTTCGTCATCGACGCCTCCGTCGCGCTGTGGCGCCGGGGCGGTACCGATGCGCGGCGCCGCGCGGCCGTTGTCGGCGGCGGGGTCATTGTCTGCATCGTCGCCGTCGCGGGATTCGCCGCCCTCATCACGTGGGGGCTGGTGCATGCGCCTACCATCGTCATGCCGGGCGTCTTCATCATCGTGCTGGCGATGGGCTACGAACTGGGCTGGGACCTGATCGTTGCGGCCCAGCTTGCGTCGCGCCTGCGTGCCAGCGAAGTGCGTTTTCGCGCCGTGGTGGAAGCCGCACCGAGCGCGATCCTGTTGATCGACGACAAAGGCGCAATTGCACTGGCGAACGCGCAGGCGGAGAACCTGTTCGGCTATGCGCGCACCGAACTGCTCGCCATGCCGGTCGACCGGCTGGTTCCCGCGCAACTTCGCGGCGCACACGCCGGCCAGCGGGCGATGTATGCGACGGACCCGCAGACCCGCGCGATGGGCGCGGGACGCGAGCTGTTCGCCTGCCGAAAGGACGGCGGCGCGTTTCCGGTCGAAGTCGCGCTCAGCCCGATGGCCACCGAAGATGGCTTGTTCGTGCTCGCCTCGGTGGTCGATATCAGCGCGCGCAGGGCGCTCGAAAGGGCCACGGCCGAACAGCGCGACGAACTGGCTCACCTGTCGCGGGTGGCGATGCTGGGCGAACTGGCCGGATCGCTGGCACATGAGCTGAACCAGCCGCTGACGGCCATCCTGAGCAATGCGCAGGCGGCGCAGCGCTTCCTGGCGCAAAGGCCGCCGCGCGTGGACCAGATCGACGAGATCCTGTCGGACATCGTGAAGAGCGATCACCGCGCCCGCGCGGTGATCCAGCGCCTGCGCGCCATGCTGCGCAAGGAAGAGTCGAAGCATCAGGCGCTCGACCTCAACGACATGGTCGAAGAATCGCTGCGCCTGATGCGCAGCGATCTGCTCAACCGCGGCGTCACGCTCGGCACCGCGCTGGCGCCCGGGCTGCCCCGCGTCAGCGGCGACCGCAACCAGCTGCAGCAGGTGCTGCTCAACCTCCTGATGAATGCCTGCGACGCGATGGACGCGCAGCCGACCGAGCGCCGGCTGCGGGTCGTCACGCGCTCGAACGCGCCGGGCCGTGTCGAGATCACGGTCAGCGATCGCGGCACCGGCATCCCGGCGGCAGAACTGGAGCGCATCTTCGAACCCTTCGTCACCACCAAAGCCAAGGGCATTGGCCTCGGCCTGGTGATCTGCCGCTCGATCGTTGCCGCGCACGGCGGCCGGCTGTGGGCCACCAACAATGCGCACCGCGGTGCGACACTGCATTGCGAACTGCCCACCCTGCCTGATTGAGAGCCCATGCAAGCCCCGGCACCAACGGTCTACCTGGTCGACGACGACCCCCATCTGCTGAAGGCGCTGCAGCGATTGCTGCAGTCGGCCGGCCTGCAGGCCACGCCCTTTGACTCGGCACAGGCGTTTCTCGATGGCCACGATCGAGCCGCGCCGGGCTGCCTGGTGCTGGATCTGTCGATGCCGGGCTTGAACGGCCTCGAGTTGCAGCGTGAGCTGGAGCAACTGAACAGCCCGCTGCCGATCATCTTTCTCAGCGGGCGCGGCGACATCCCCGCCACCGTCCAGGCCATGAAGCACGGCGCGACCGACTTCCTCACCAAGCCGGTGGACGACACCGAGCTGCTGGCGGCCATCCAGGAGGCGCTGGCCACCGACCGGCGGCGGCGCCGCAGCCACGACGAGCGCGACCGCATCGCCGAGCGCCTGGCCGCGCTGACCGAACGCGAGCGCCAGGTGCTGCAGCAAGTGGTGGCCGGGCGCCTGAACAAGCAGATTGCCGCCGATCTCGGCACGGTCGAA
>CAZVNC010000229.1:0-4913 GCA_964628305.1 uncultured Ideonella sp. | reverse complement strand
GGCGTTGCCGGCGGCAGCGCGATCGTCGTTCTCGCGCACCAGGAGCGCGGAGCACGCTACGATCTCGCCAAGGTCGCAACGCGCGCCGAGCGCGATGCGGCCGGAGGCTGGATCTTGCACGGCGCGAAGAGCATCGTGCCGGCCGGCGCGCACGCCGATGCGTTCATCGTGCCGGCGCGCATCAGCGGCGCAGCGGACGACCCGCGCGGCATCACCCTCTTCCTCGTCGAACGCGGAGCGAAGGCGACCACGCGCGGCTATCCGACGCAGGACGGCGCCTGCGCAGCCGAAGTCGCGCTCGACGACGCACCGGCGATCGAGCTGCTGCCGGCCGGTGCGGCGTTCGTCGCGCTCGAAGCGGCGATCGACCGCGGCATTGCGGCGGTTGCCGCCGAAGCGGTCGGCGTGATGGACAAGTTCGTCGCGCTGACCGTCGAGTACCTGAACACGCGCAAGCAGTTCGGCGTCGCGATCGGCAGCTTCCAGGCGCTGCGCCACCGCATCGCCGACGTCAAGATCCAGCTCGAACTCGCGCGCTCGATGAGCTACTTTGCGAGCCTGAAACTCGGCGAGGCGCCGGCCGCGCGGCGGCGCGCGTTGTCGCAGGCCAAGGTGCAGCTCGGCAACTCGATGCGCTTCGTCGGCCAGCAGTGCATCCAGCTGCACGGTGGCATCGGCATGACCGACGAATACATCGGCAGCCACTACTTCAAGCGCCTGACGATGATCGAGCTGACCTACGGCGACACCTTGCACCACCTGGGCGAGGTGAGCGCACGGATGCAGGACACGGCCGGCGTGTTCGCCTAGAACCATGAGCGAAGCGAGCGGCGCGCTCACCGACGTCGCGGGCATTCACGTCGGGCATTTCACCGACCCGCGCCGGCCGACCGGCTGCAGCGTCGTGCTCTGCCCGGACGGCGCGGTCGCCGGCGTCGATGTGCGCGGCGCGGCGCCCGGCACCCGCGAGACGGAATTGCTGTCGCCGGTCAATGCGATCGAGAAGGTGCACGCGGTGCTGCTCGCCGGCGGCAGCGCGTTCGGCCTCGACGCCGCGGGCGGCGTGATGCGCTGGCTCGAAGAGCGCGAGATCGGCGTCGAGGTCGGCAAGGCGCGCGCGGGCGACCGTGCCGGCGAGTCGATCCGGGTGCCTATCGTGCCGGCCGCGATCCTGTTCGACCTCTGGGTCGGCGACGCGCGCATCCGCCCCGATGCCGCGGCCGGCTACGCGGCCTGCGTCGCGGCCGGCACGCTGGCGCCCGCCGAAGGCTCGGTCGGCGCTGGCGCGGGCGCCGCGGTCGGCAAGCTGTTCGGGATCGAGCGCGCGATGAAGGGCGGCATCGGCAGCGCGTCGCTGCGCGTCGGCGGCGCCACGGTCGCGGCGCTGATCGCCGTCAATGCGGTCGGCGACGTGATCGACCCGGCCACCGGCGCGGTCGTCGCCGGCGCCCGAAGCGAGGACGGCCAGCGGCTCATCGGCACGACGCAGTCGCTGCTGCGCGGCGAGGCGCCCTTCCCGGTCCAGCTTGGCGGCGCGACGACGATCGGCGTCATCGCGACCGACGCCGCGCTCACCAAGGCCGAGGCGACCAAGATCGCGCAGATGGCGCACGACGGACTGGCACGCAGCATCAACCCGGTCCACACGATGAGCGACGGCGACACGCTGTTCTGCCTCGCTACCGGCGGCGCCGACTCGAGGCCTGATCTGACGCTGCTCGGCATCGCCGCGGCCGAAGCGACGGCGCGAGCCGTGCTGCGGGCGGTGACGCAGGCACACGGCATCGGCGGCCCGGGACTGCCGACCCTGCCGGCGGTGCGCGACCTGCGACGTTGAGCGCACGCGTCGGTGAGTCCGAGATGCGCGCAGTTCGTCGATGCCGGCCGGACAACCCGGCCTCACACGCGGTGTAGGGCGATCGGTTCGAGATGAACCTCGCGCAGATCCTCTTTTCGCAGGGCTTTGGCACGCGCCGCGAATGCGAGGCGCTCGTGCTGCGCGGCGCAGTGCGCATCGCCGGGCGGGTCGCCGATGACCCGGCAGCCGATTTCGATCCGCGGGGTCTCGTGCTCGAGGTCGACGGCGCGCACTGGCCGGTGCGTGCGAAGGCGCTCGTCGTGCTGCACAAGCCGGCCGGCATCGAGTGCTCGCAAAAGCCGAGGCACCACCCGAGCGTGATGAGCCTGCTGCCCACGCCGCTGCGCCGGCGCGGCGTGCAGCCGATCGGCCGGCTCGACGCCGACACGACCGGCCTGCTGCTGCTGACCGACGACGGCGCGCTGATCCACCGACTGACTTCGCCCAGGCAGCACGTGGCCAAGGTCTACGAGGTGCAGGCCGCCGATCCGGTGACGCCGCGCCAGATCGAAGCCCTGCTGCGCGGCGTCGTGCTGCGCGACGATCCGGGCCCGGTGTGCGCCGCGGCGTGCGAGCCGACCGGCGAGCGCACGCTGCGTCTGACGCTGCTCGAAGGGAAATACCACCAGGTCAAGCGCATGCTCGCCGCGGTCGGCAACCGGGTCGTCGCGCTGCACCGCAGCCGGTTCGGAGCACTCGAACTGCCGGCCGACCTGGGGCCAGGGCAATGGCGTTGGCTGACGGGCCCGCAGGATGTGCTGGGATCGGCCACTGCCCGGACATGACGATCGACGAAACTCCCTGACGCCGATCGGATCGCATCGTTTCGTCGCGCATCGTCCCTGACCGACTACCGAGCCCACACCACGGATCACGCCCATGCTGACCGTCATCCTTGCCTGCGTGCTGTTGATCTCGACGACGACGATGATCCACTACGAGGCCTTGCGCGGGCTGAGCCGGCATCTGCCGACGCTGCGGATCGCGAGCCGCAGCAAGCTGCTGGTCGTGATCTTCTCCGCCTTCGTTGCGCATGCGCTCGAGATCGCCGTCTACGGCATCGTGCTGTTCGTGCTTGTCAAGGACTTCGGCGTCGGCAAGCTGGTCGGCCCGCTCGGCTTCTCGTTCATCAACTGCCTGTACTTCTCGGCCGAGACCTACACCACGCTCGGCTTCGGCGACCTGGTGCCGACCGGGGCGGTGCGCCTGCTGGCCGGCACCGAGACCCTGAACGGCCTGCTGCTGATCGGCTGGTCGACTTCGTTTGCCTACCTCGCGATGGAGCGCTTCTGGCGCGAAGATGAGTAGGCGCCCTGGCGGCAGATAATTGCCGCATGCAGGTCTTTCGCGGCTTTCACCACCCTGGCATAGCGCGCAACTGCGCGCTCACGATCGGCAACTTCGACGGCGTGCACCGCGGCCACCAGGCGATGCTCGCGCTGCTGCGCTCCGAAGCGCGTCATCGCGGACTTCCGACCTCGGTGCTGACTTTCGAGCCCCATCCGCGCGACCACTTCGCGGCGCTCGCCGGCAAGCCCGAGCTGGCGCCGGCGCGCATCGCGACGCTGCGCGACAAGCTCGGCGAGCTCGACCGCTGCGGCATCGACCAGGCGGTCGTGATGCGCTTCGGCGCGCGTTTCGCGAGCCAGTCGCCGCAGTCCTTCATCGACGACGTGCTGGTCGCCGGATTGCACGCGCGCTACGTGTTGGTCGGCGACGACTTCCGTTTCGGCAGCCGGCGCGCCGGCGACTACGCGATGCTCGACGCCGCAGGACAACGCGCCGGCTTCGACGTCGCGCGCATGAACAGCTACGAGGTGCACGGCCTGCGCGTCAGCAGTTCGGCGGTACGCGACGCCCTCGCCGGCGGCCGCATTGACGACGCCGCAACCCTGCTCGGGCGGCGCTACAGCATCAGCGGCCACGTCAACCGCGGACGCCGCCTCGGACGCGACATCGGCTTCCCGACGCTGAATCTGCGCTTCCCGCACGCACGCGCGGCGGCGATGGGCATCTTCGTCGTCGAGGTGAGCGGTCTTGCCGATGAGCCGCTGCCGGGCGTCGCAAGCCTCGGCGTGCGGCCGACGATCGAATCGGCCGGCCGCGTGTTGCTCGAGGTCCATTGCCTGGAGTGGCCCGCCGCCCTCGGCCGCGAAGGGGGCTACGGTAAACTCGTGCGCGTGGAACTGCTGCACAAGATCCGCGACGAGGCCCGCTTCGACGGCCTCGAAGCCCTGACCGCCGCGATCCGGCGCGACGCGGACGATGCGCGCGCCTATTTCGCCACCCACGCGGCCGAGCGCCGGCAGACGACGCGCGACCGAATTTGACGGCCTCGCGCCGGCCCCTGCAACCCGGTGCCACAGGCACTAGCCTTCGGCATCGCGGCGCCCGCACCTGCATTCCCGTTCGCGCAAGCGACCCGCAAGCGACCCCGAGCGACCCACCCGCAAGGACACGCCATGGCTGAGCAAACCGCCACCGACTATCGCAAGACGCTCAATCTGCCCGACACCCCGTTTCCGATGCGCGGCGACCTGCCCAAGCGCGAGCCGGGCTGGGTCAAGGCCTGGGACGACGAGGGGCTGTATCAGCGCCTGCGCGCCGCGCGCCACGGCGCGCCGCTGTTCGTGCTGCACGACGGCCCGCCGTATGCCAACGGCGCGATCCACATGGGGCACGCAGTCAACAAGGTCCTGAAGGACATGATCGTCAAGGCGCGCCAGCTCGCCGGCTTCGATGCGCAATATATCCCCGGCTGGGATTGCCACGGCCTGCCGATCGAGAACGCGATCGAGAAGAAGTTTGGCCGTCATCTGAGCCGCGACGACATGCAAGCCAAGAGCCGCGCTTACGCGACCGAGCAGATCGCGCTGCAGATGGCGGACTTCAAGCGTCTGGGCGTGCTTGGCGACTGGGCGAACCGCTACGCGACGATGGACCCCGGCAACGAAGCACGCGAGATCCGCGCCTTCAAGCGCGTCATCGAACGCGGCTTCGTCTACCGCGGGCTCAAGCCCGTCTACTGGTGCTTCGACTGCGGCTCGTCGCTGGC
>CAZVNC010000228.1:0-4916 GCA_964628305.1 uncultured Ideonella sp. | reverse complement strand
CATGGCGCGGCGGATCAGGCGCGGAGGCGGCGCGCCAGCACACCGATGACGCCGAGCCGGTGAGCCCATCAACAGGGGCCTGGAAATCGAATACCGTGCCCGATGCGTCAGTTCGACTGCTTGATCAACCGCCCCGCCGCCTGTTGCACGGGCCGCGCATTCATCGGGTAAAGCCGCGCGAAGATCGCGATCTGCTCGGCGGACAGTTGCACCGGCTGGCGCATCACCATCCACAGCACGCCTTCGGTGCACGGCGGCGTGGTCAGCGACCCCATGTAGGTGTAGTAGCCGCGGTCTTCGGGCAGCAGCGAAGCAAGCTCCAGGCTCTGGCGGGCAACGACCGGCTCGCCCCTCTCGAGCGGCAGGTTGTTCCACACCGCCTGCACGATCGCATTCGCGCTGCCCTGCTCGAGCAGCACGGCGACGACCGCGAGGCGCCCGTCGGCCGCCCGGTGCACGAGGTGCGCGGCCATCGCGAACTGCCGGCCGTCGATGCGCTCCTCGGCCGGGCGGTGAAAGTGGACCTGCTGAAGTTCGTAGCGCCGCCCGAGCACCTCGATCGCATGGCCCGGATCGACATCGACGCGCACGCTGCGTCCGTCGTCGATGACGCGAAAGCGGCTCGCGCGGTAGTCGAACACTATCGGCTCGAGATCGACCGCGATGCCGCCCTGGATGTCGATCGGGCTCTGGCGGCTGCCGCGCGCGCAGGTAGAGAACTCGGGCGCGAGTCGGGCCCAATGGGCCGGGCCCCCCGCGCCTTCGTAGCCCCAGGTGGGAACGCCACCCTTGGCATCGCGCCGGGCGCCGGGCTCTGCAGGCGCCGCGGTTGCGGTCGAGCGCGAAGCGGGTTTGGCCGCAATGGCGGCTGCAGGGGCAGCAGGCGGCGGCGTATCGCTGGCTCGGTTCACGACCCGAATCACACCCGCATTCGACGTTTCGAGCGCAGCGCCGCCGAGCTTGGCCGCGAGGCGCTCGCGCAGGAACTCCATCGGATCCTGCGGGCCCCGGTGTCGCGCTGCAGCGCGCGGCGCCGCGCCTGCCGGCGCCGAGGCCCCAGGCTGCACGGCCGATGACGCAGACGACGGCGGCGCAGGCTCGGCAGCCGATGCCGACAACACAACTCTGCTCGCAAGCGCGAATGCAGCCAGCCAGCGCATCGTGACGCGCATCCGAGAACCCCCACCGCGCCCCGAAAGCGGCGCTACGCGTCGTTATCGGCGCAGGCCGGCAGCAGTTGAACCTTCGGCAGCGCCGAACAAGTCCCGTGTCGCCGTTGCTCAGCCCAATCGCTGCTTGACCCACAACCAGGCGATCGCGCCGACACTCATCATCGCGAGCGACGTGAAGGCCAGCGCGATCGCCGAGTGCATGACGAGCGGCGCGATCGCGCCGGCGACGAAACCGTTCGCCATGCTGCCGATGAAGGCCTGGATCGAAGACGCCATGCCGCGCCGCTCGGGCACGAGATCGAGCACCATCAGCGTGACGACCGGCACCATCAGCGCCCAGCCGAAGGCGTAGATCGCGATCGGCCACATCGCCCACCACGCATTCGGCTCGAACGCGAGGTTGAGCGCGACATTCAGCAGCGACACCGCGACCATGATGATGAAGCCGCGGCGGATCTGGTGCCTGGGCCGGATGTTGCCGGCGAGCCGGCCCGACAGCCAGGCGCCCGCCATGATGCCGGCGATCGTCATGCAGAAGAACCAGAAGAACTCCCCCGGCCCGAGGCCGAGGATGTCGCCGAGGAAGACCGGCGCCGACAGCACGTAGAGGAACATGCCGTTGAACGGGATGCCGCTGGCGAGCGCAAGCAGCATGAAGCGCGGGTTCTTTCCCAGTTCCCAGTAGCCGCGCAGCAGGTTGCCGACGTTGAAGGCCTGCTTGTGCCCGTCGTGCAGCGTCTCGGGCAGCAGCCGGTAGTTGGCGACCCAAAGCACCGCGCCGACCATCGTCAGGAACCAGAAGATCGCGTGCCAGCCGACGTGGATGAAGAGAAAGCCGCCGACCATCGGCGCGACCGCCGGCGCGACACCGAAGTAGATCGTCACCTGCGACATCACGCGCTGCGCATCGGCCGGGTGGAACATGTCGCGGATCACCGCGCGCGACACGACGACCCCCGCACCGGCCGACATGCCCTGCACCGCACGCCAGAAGACGAGCGAGCCGATGTTGTTCGACATCGCACAGCCGGCCGATGCGAGCGTGAAGAGGGCAATCCCCCACAGCACGACCGGGCGGCGCCCGAAGCTGTCGGACAGCGCGCCGTGAAAGAGATTCATCACCGCGAAGCCGAACAGGTAGGCCGACAGCGTCTGCTGCATCTCGACCGGCGAGGCACCGATCGACTTCGAGATGCCGGCAAACGCCGGCAGGTAGGTGTCGATCGAAAACGGCCCGAGCATCCCGAGGCAGGCCAGCAGCAGCGCGAGCGTCCATTGCGGCGCACGCCACAGCGTGTGGGCATCGGGGTTCATCGACATTGTTCGAGGGCTCGCCAAGCAAAAGTGTGAAGCGGGCCGATAGGCCGGATTCTGTGCGGCGCGACCCTCTTGCAAGGGCCCCGCCGTGACCGCCATTCCTCTGGGCCGTGCATCGCTGCACGGCTCGGTGCCACCTACCCGCCGGCTCCGCGGGCCGCCTCATCGCCGGCCTATTCGGTGTTGCTGCGCGTAAAGATTGCCGCGTTTCACTCCGGACTGAACCGGCTCGTCTCTGTGGCTCTGATTCGCACCTCGCGGTGGACGGGCGTTACCCGCTACGCTGCCCCGTGCAGTCCGGACCTTCCTCCAGTGCACCCTTTCGGGTCTCGCACCAGCGGCGGTCTGGCCCGCTTCACGGGTCGATTATCCCAGCGACCGGCGTCGCGTGCCCGCCCTCGTTCAAGCCGCGCCGACGAAGCGGACCCGATTCGGCGCCTTCTCGGGCTGCAGAGCGAAATGATCGGCGTGCTTCTTGAAGACCTTGGTCGACGCCGCCGTCTTGCCGAGCAACTTGGCCTTGCGCAGCGGCTCGGCAGCGGTGCGCAACTCCACCCACTGTCCGGCCCTGAGCGCAGGCACCGCGTCGAGGATGTCCTGCACCTCCGTCGGCAGCGTTTCCGCGCCATGCCTTGCGTGGGGCTGGATCGCGGCCTTGGGCGCCTGCACCGCCTTCGCGGCGGCGCGTCTTGCCGGCTTCACCGCGCCTGCCTTCGGAGCCGCATCCGCTGACGCCACGCGCGCCTTGGCGCTGCGGTGGTCGAGTTCGATGAAGTCGTCGTAGACCGGCTTCGACTCCTCGCCCGTCTTGCCCTTCTGGCCGATGCCTTCGACGCGGCAGCCCTTCTCGCGCAGCCGGATCACGAGCGGCGCGAAGTCCGAGTCCGACGAGACGATCACCGCGACCGCCGGATGATCGGAGATCGCGAGGTCGATCGCATCGACCGCAAGCGCGATGTCGGTCGAATTCTTGCCGGTCGAGACGTTCACGATCGGGCGGATCGAAAGCCGCTTGAATAGCGCGAGATGCTTGAGCGCGGCCTCCGCGGTGCAGTAGGCGCGGCGCACGTGCGCCGCGCCGTGGCGCTCGACGACCGACGCAAGCGCCTGTTCGAGGACGCTTGCCGAGACGTTGTCGGCATCGATCAGCACCATCACGCGCGGCGTCGATTTCATTGCATCTTCCAATTCAGCGTTTCGCCTGCTAGCAGCGGCTTGAGACGGGCGTCGCCGAAGGCGACCGATTCGGGCAGCGTCCACTTCTGGCGGCGCAGCGTCACGCTCGCGCTGTTTCGCGGCAGGCGATAGAAGTCCGGGCCGTGAAAGCTCGCGAACGCCTCGAGCTTGTCGAGCGCGTTCGCGGCGTCGAACGCCTCGGCGTAGAGCTCGAGCGCCGACAGCGCCGTGAAGCAGCCCGCGCCGCAGACCGCTTGCTCCTTCAGCGGGGCGGCGTGCGGCGCGCTGTCGGTGCCGAGAAAGAACCTCGCGCTGCCCGACGTCGCCGCATCGATCAGCGCCCGGCGATGCGCCTCGCGCTTGAGCACCGGCAGGCAGTAGAAGTGCGGGCGCAGGCCACCGATGAACAGCGCATTGCGGTTGAACAGCAGGTGGTGCGCCGTGATCGTCGCGGCAAGATTCTCGCCGGACTCGGCGACGTATTGCGCCGCCTCGCGCGTCGTGATGTGCTCGAAGACGATCCGCAGGCCGGGGAAGTCGCGCCGCAGCGGCGCCAGCACGCGCTCGATGAAGACCGCCTCGCGATCGAAGATGTCGACCTGCGGATCGGTCACCTCGCCATGCACAAGCAACTGCAGGCCTTCGCGCTGCATCGCCTCGAGCGTCGGATACGTCTTGCGCAGATCGGTCACGCCGGCGTCGCTGTTCGTCGTCGCACCCGCCGGGTAGAGCTTGACGGCGGCGATGCCGGCCGCCTTGGCGCGGCGAATCTCGTCGGGCGCGAGGGTGTCGGTCAGATAGAGCGTCATCAGCGGCTCGAAGCTCGACCCCGGCGGCAATGTGGCCACGATGCGGGCGCGGTACGCGAGCGCCTGCGCGGTCGTCGTCACCGGCGGCCTCAGGTTGGGCATCACGATCGCGCGGCCGAACTGGCGCGCGCTGTGCGCAACGACCGCGGCGAGCGCCGCGCCGTCGCGCAGGTGCAGGTGCCAGTCGTCGGGGCGCGTGATCGTGATCTGCATCGTCATCAGGGCATTCTCGCATCGCGATGCGCACAGGACCGGGCCAACACCCGCCCGATCAGATTACTGAGCATGTCGCTTTGCGCAGCGAAGACTGGACACGAGATGCGCACGACATCGGGTTTTCCCTAGTCTGATATCCCCCCTGATCAAGGGGGTTCTGAATCTGGTCATTCCCGATCCCGCTGAATACATTTCCATACAGGGGCTTGACTATGAGGTCGGGACC
>CAZVNC010000227.1:2438-4966 GCA_964628305.1 uncultured Ideonella sp. | reverse complement strand
GGCTGCCGACGACGACGTCGAGCGGCTCGCTCTCGATCAGTTCGAACATCCGCGGCAGCAGGCGCTCGTCGTGCTGCAGGTCGGCATCGATCACCGCGACGACCGGCGCCGACGATGCGAGCATGCCCTCGATGCAGGCCGACGACAGCCCGCGCCGTCCGACGCGCTGGATGCAGCGCACGCGGCGGTCGGCCTGCGCCATCGCGCGCAGCGCCTGCGCCGTGCCGTCGGGCGAATCGTCGTCGACGAAGATCATCTCCCAGTCGACGCCTTCGAGCGCGATGGCGACGCGATTGCGCAGTTCGACGACGTTGTCGGTCTCGTTGAAGGTCGGAACGATGACGGAGAGTTGCGGCATCTCGAGAACTCAGTCCGGCACGGGCTGGTCGCCCCCGGCCTTGCGCGGCGGATGGCCGCGGTAGTTGGTGCAGCGGAAGATGTCGACGCGCCGCGTGTGCTTGCCGAGCGCCTCGGTCTGGATCGTATCGGCCAGATCGCAGCGGTCGAAGAAGGGCGCGAGGCGCGCGAGGTCGAGTTCGCCCTGGTCCTGATCCGACAGCACGAGGATGCCGGTCTCGCCCTTCAGGTCGCTCGTCAACGGGAAGTAGTCGAACTGCAAGGCCTTCTGGCCATAGATGTCCTGCGCGTAGGTGCGCGGCTGGCCGGGCAGGTAAAAGCGGATCAGCGAGCTGATCTTGTAGTTCGGCGAGAAGACGAACGCGCGGCCGCCCTCGGCCCGCACCTGTTGCTCGACCTTCGCGACATGCGCCGCCGCGTCGCGCCAACCGCTCCAGGTGTTGAGGTCGCCGGCGATCGGCAGGTTCGGGATCAGGAAGACGCCGCCTGCCGCGAGCAGAAGCACCGCCGAGCCGATCAGGCCGCGCACCAGCCGGCGCAGGCCGTCGGCCTGTTGCAGCAGATAGTGAACGCCGAGGATGACGAGCGTGAAGTACGCCGGGGCGAGCCAGTTGATCTTCACGAGCGAGCGCAGGCTGATGAACGTGAAGAGCGCGATCGGCACCGCGCCGCTCAGCCACAGCAGGCGCGAGCGGTCGTCGAGTCGGCCGGCGAACCAGCCGCGGCCGTCGCGCCAGAGTGTCGCGACGACGATCACGAACACATAGGGCGTGAGCAGCAGGAACTGGGTGCCGACCAGCATCGCGAAATAACGCGGCCGAAAGCCTCCCATGTCCCCCATCCGCCGGCTGCTCTGGAACGCGAGCGACACCCAGTCGTGCTGCGAGTTCCACCACAGCACCGGCGCGAAGATCAGCAGCGCGAGCAGCGCGGCAAGCCAGGGCTGTGGCTTCAGGAGCCAATGACGCAGCCGCGGCGACGTGACGAGGTAGAGGAAGACGATCGGCAGCAGCAGCACGCCGGAGTACTTGCCGAGCCACGACAGTCCGATGAACGCGCCGGCCGCGAACCACCAGCGCGCGAGCCCGGTCTGGGTCGCCTTCCAGACCGCCCAGATCGCCGCCGACCAGGCAAAGAGAAGCGGCGCGTCGGGCGTCGGCGCGACACCGAACATCTCGTAGACGACCGTATGGTTGAGCGCTGCGAGCGACCAGAACGCGAGCCGGCGGTCGCCGTACATGTCCAGCACGAGGCGCGCCCAGACCAGGTTCCAGCCGAGCGACCAGAGCACCGAAGCGAGCTTGATGCCGAACACCGTCTGGCCGAACACGGCCGTCGTCAGCGCGATGCTGTACGTGGCGAGCGGCGGGTGGTCGAAGTACGACCAGTCGAGGTGGCGGCTCCAGCTCCAATAGTAGGCCTCCTGCGGCAGCAGCGGCACCGCTGCTGCAAGCACCAGGCGCAACAGCGTGAAGCCGGCGATCAGCAGCGCGATCGCATGCGGCGGCTCGTGCAGCGCCGCAAGGCGTGCGCCCGGAACCGAAACTCGTGGCGTGGGAAGGGTTGGGGACAGGATTCGCACCGCCTGGATTCAGGCGGCCCGATGCGACGACGCGGGACGCCGGATTGTGGCACCAGGTCAGCGGATCTCGCCGGCTCGACACGCAGGCGCGACGCGAACGCCTCGCTTGCGTTCGACTTGGCCTAGGCGCGGGGTACCCGGTTCGGCTGCGGTGCCGAAACGCCCCAGCCCGATCTCGACCAGCTTGCCCGCGCGGCGCACGAGCCAGAGCGCCTCGAGCCCCATGCGCTGCGCCAGCGCCATGCCTTCGCCGGGCCCGGCGACGAGCAGCGCCGTGGCCCAGGCGTCGGCCTGCATGCAGCTCGTCGCCAGCACGCTGACCGAGGCCACCTCGTTCTTCAGCGGCGCGGCGCGGCGCGCATCCATCGTGTGCGCCAGGCGGTCGCCGGCGACCTGCACGAAGCGCCGGTAGTCGCCCGAGGTGGCAATGGACAGATCCTGCAGTTCGATCACGCCGTGCACCGCGCGCTGGCCGGGCTCGGGGCGCTCGAGCGCAACGGCCCAGGGGCGGCCGTCGGCCTGCGCGCCGACGGCGCGCAGTTCGCCGTCGAGCGCCGCCAGCGCATGGCGCACCCCATGGCGCTGCAGC
>CAZVNC010000227.1:0-2411 GCA_964628305.1 uncultured Ideonella sp. | reverse complement strand
TGCGATCGACCGCGTAGCCCTTGGCGATGCCGCACAGGTCGATCGCGAGCGGCGCGTGCTTGCGCGCGCGGCCCGCCGGCAGGTCGAGCTCCAGGCTGGCGTGCGTCGCCAGCCGTGACTGCGAACGCGCGGCGCGGATCGCGGCCGCATCGGGCGCGTCGCGCGCCGCACCGAAGCCCCAGGCATCGACGAGCGCGCCAACGCCGATGTCGAAGGCGCCGGCGCTTGCCCGCTCGATCTGCAGCGCGGCCTCGAGCACCTGCAGCATTTCGGCCGGCAAGGCGACCCAGGTGTCGACCGCGGCGCGGTTCAGGCGCATCAGGTCGCTGTCGGGCTTCCACGGCGACATCTGCGCGTCGACCGACTGCACTGCGTCCGCCAGGTCGCGCTGCAGCGCCGGCAGGTCCAGCGTCGGCTCGGCGTCGACGCTGGCCGACCAGCGCGTGCCCATCGCCGGGCCGTGCAGCGTCGTGCGCGCGGCGGCGCGGCGTGGCGCTTCAGAACACGTCTTCGGCATAGCGTTCCTGGGCTTTGAGTTGCTGCACGCTCAGGCGCAGCGGCGCGAGCACGGCGTCCAGCGCCTCGGCGACGCCGCGCGCCATCGCGTGGCTGCCGCACACGCGCACGATCGCGCCGCCCGCGAGCAGCTCGCGCAGCCGTTCGGCGTGGCGCTGCAGCGCGTCCTGCACGTAGCCGCCACCACCGCTCACGCGCGAGAACACGGTGTGCACGCTGGCGAGCTGGCCTTGGTCGCGCCAGCGCTCGATGTCGGGGCCGAAGTAGTAGTCGCGCGCCGGGTCGCGCCCGCCGAAGAACAGGTGCATCGGCGTGCGCCGCCGGTTGCGGCGGATGAAGCCGGCAAGCGGCGCGACGCCGGTGCCGGCGCCGATCAGCACCACGCTCCTGGGCGCGCGCGGCAGCGCGAAGCTGGGGTTGGGGCGGATGTAGGCGGCGACGCTCTGGCCGGGCTCGAGTTCGAGCAGGTGGGTCGAGCACAGGCCGCCCGGGATCTGGCGCACGCAGATCTCGACGAAGCCGTCCTGCGCGCCGGACGCCAGCGAGTAGTAGCGCGGCACGCCGCCCCCCGGCGGCACGATCGCGATCAGGTCGCCTGCCGCGAAGTCCCCCAGGCCCTGGCCGCGCCAGCGCGCGAGCGTGCTCTGTGCAGGCCAGCGAAAACGCAGGATGGCGGCACGCTGGCCGTCGACGCCGGGGTAGTCCTGACGCGCCTCGAGCGTCAGCTCGGTGGTCGGCGGCAGGCGCGGCACGTGCTGCAGCGCGAGCGGCTCGCCGAGCGCTTGATCCAGCGTCTCGCCCCAGCGCGCGAACTGCTGCGCCGACTGCTGGTGGATGCGCTCGAGTGGCAGCAGCATCGGCCAGCCGCGCGCGCGAAGCATCTGGTCGAGCGCTTCGGCATACGCACAGAAAGCCGGGAACTGGCGGTCGCCGAAGCCG
Source organism: uncultured Ideonella sp. (assembly GCA_964628305.1). Lineage (GTDB taxonomy): Bacteria > Pseudomonadota > Gammaproteobacteria > Burkholderiales > Burkholderiaceae_C > CAIKUF01. The sequence goes on along the minus strand of CAZVNC010000227.1, from coordinate 956 downwards.
AGCACGGCGACGCGGGCGGCGCCTGCTTCGAGCGCGGCAAGGCGCGCGAGCGCATCGCGCGCATGCGCCGGCGGCTGGCCGTCGCCGTAGGTTGCGGCGAGCACGAACACCTGGCGCGTCGCGGCGGTGGTCCGGAAGCGCTCGAGCGGCGCGCTGTGCACGCGGTGGCCGGCGCCCGCCAGCGCGGCGTGCAGCGTCTGGGCGAAGCCCCAGGTGCTGCCGCCCTCGCTGGCGACGAAGATCAGCACGTCGGCCTCGCCCAATGCGCTGTTGCCGGTGATGCGCGGCACGAGCCGGCGCGCCTGCCACCAGATGACGACGCCCGACCACCAGAACAGCACGACGCTGGCGCCGACCAGCGCGAGCACCGCCGCCCACGGCCAGGCGGCTTCGCCGGTGTGCAGCACGACCGCCCAGTCGTTGACCTGCTGCGCGAGACTCGCATCCTGCCAGGCGAGCATGCGGCCCGAGTAGCGGTCGATCCAGCCCTTGCCGCCCTGCGTTGCGAGCTGCCAGGTGTCGGTCGGGTCGGCCGGGTCGGGGAAGCTCAGGCGGCGCAGATCCTTCACCGGCAGGCTCTGCAGCGGCGCGAGCGACGCGCCCGGCTGCGCGGCCTGGCCGGTGACGACCGAGGCGACCTCGGGCTCGGCGGCGGTGTCGAGCGGCACGAGGCCGAGCGTCGCGCTGCTCATCGTGAGCGCGGTGATCGAGCTGAAGAACAGCAACACCAGCACCACGCGGCCGGTGACGACGTGGATGCGCTGCGCGAGCGTGCCGCGCACGCGCGAGCCGAACATGCGCCAGCCGCCCATGCGGCGCAGTAGCAGCACCAGGCCCGACGCCGACAGCAGCGCCATCGCGAGTGCGACGCCGGCTGCGCCCCAGCGCCCGGCGTCGCCCAGCAACAGTGCGCGGTGCAGGTTCTTCACCCAGCGCGGCAGCGCCGACGGCTGGTA
>CAZVNC010000226.1:0-4984 GCA_964628305.1 uncultured Ideonella sp. | reverse complement strand
CGCCATCCGGGCCCGGATGCTCGTGCGCACCCCGCGCGCGCATCCGGGCCCGCCTGCCGCCGACCCAATCGCCGAACCTGTTCACGCTCGGCGCGGCCGGACGCTTCCTGATCCAAAGGCCGTTCACGGTCTGACGCTGCGCGGCAGCAGGCAGCCGAAGACGTTCGCAGGGCAGCACGCAGCAGCAGCGCGCAAAGGAGACAGCAGGTGGCCGAGAACATCCCCCTTGCGCTGAACGGCCGCAAGGCCGCGCCGGCGCTGCCCGCGCTGCTGCGCAGCGCCCAGCGCGGCGCCGGCGAGGCGGACGACCCGTTCCTGCCGGCCGGCTATCTGCAGCCGCGGGCGACATTCGACGTCGGGCCGGCCGCGCGCGGCGTCGCCGGCGGCGGCGAGCAGCGCCACGACGCAGAGGCCGACGAGGTGCTCGTTCTCGAGCTCGCCGATGGCAGCAGCTTCGTCACCAGCGCCGGGCGGCTGAAGGCGTCGCTCGCGGCGGTCCACCCCGAACTCCTCGGCGCCGACGGCGCCATCCTCTTCGACCGCCTGCGCGCCGAAGCCTCGGCGTCGCGCGGCCCGATCGGCGACGCGATCGGTGGCCTCGTCTCCAGGGTGTCCGCGCTCGCGCTCGACGCGGCGGGCGACGCGATACTCGACGCCGCGCGCAAGCGGGTCGGCAACGCGGCCGAGGTCGGCGTCAGCTGGGCCGGAACGAAGGCGCTGATGTGGGCGATCGAATCGCGCCTGGATCGGGCGCCCGGCCTGTACCGGTGGAGCGGCACGATGCAGCAGGCGGGCGACCTGACGGCGGTCGATGCGGCGGCACTCGCGGCGGCGGCGGCGCAAAGGCAGCCGCTGCTCGTCTTCATCCACGGCACCGGGTCGAACACGCAGGGCAGCTTCGGCGATCTGCAAGCCGGGGCGCAGGGCCTCTGGGCCGCGATCGAGCGCCAGTTCCCGGCCGGCATCTTCGCCTTCGAGCACCGCACGCTGAGCGAGAGCCCGATCGAGAACGCACTGCAGCTCGCGCGCGCATTGCCGGCGGGCACGCGGCTCAACCTCGTCTCGCACTCGCGCGGCGGGCTGGTCGCCGACCTGATGTGCCTCGCCAATTTCGAGCCGTTGATCGACGCCTACGAATCGGCCTTGCCCGGCACCGGCGACGCCGACGCCGCCGAAGCGGCGCGCGTGAAGGGCGAACTCGGCGGCGCGCACGCCGAGCAGCGCGCGCAGTTGCGCGACCTCGCCGCCGAACTGCGCGCCAAGCAGTTCGTGATCCAGCGCTATGTGCGCGTCGCGAGCCCGGCGCAGGGCACGAAGCTCGCGAGCGCGAATTTCGATCTGTTTCTCTCCAGCCTGCTGACGCTGATCGGCCAGGTGCCGTACTTCTTCGGCAACCCGCTGTACTCGGCCTTCAAGCGCGTCGTGCTCGAGATCGCGAAGAACCGCACGAACCCGCACCTCGTTCCCGGTATCGAGGCGATGCTGCCCGACTCGCCGATGGCCGGCCTGCTGCGCGCCGCGCAGCCGACCCAAGGCGTTCAGATGGCGGTCATCGCCGGCGACATCGAAGGCGGCAATCTGCTGCTGCGCCTGGGCGTGCTGCTGTCGGACTTCATGTTCTTCGACAACACCCTCAACGACCTCGTCGTCGATACCGCGTCCATGCTCGCCGGCATCGCGCCGCAGGCCGCATCGAAGGCCTTGTTCGAGCAAGGCGCCGAGGTCTCGCACTTTCGCTACTTCACGAACGCCGACACGCGCGGCGCGCTGCGCGACTGGCTGATTGCCGCCGACCCGGCAACGGTGGCGGCGTTCCGCGCCCTGCCCGGACGCTTCGAGGAGATCGATGCGCAGGCCGAGACGACGCGGCTGCGTGAGGTCGCGGCTTCCCGCGGCACCGACAGCGCGATGCTGCCGGTCGTCGTCGTGCTGCCGGGCGTGATGGGCTCGCACCTCGAGGTCGGCGCGGGCGACCGGATCTGGTTCGATCCGGCCGACATCGCGCTTGGCGCCCTCGACAAGATCGCCTGGGGCCGGCCCGACGTCGAGGCCGAGAAGCTGTTCGACATGTTCTACGGCAAGCTCGCCCTGCACCTCGCGCAGAGCCACCGCGTCGAGCCCTTTGCCTACGACTGGCGCCAGCCGCTGGACGTGCTCGGCGAACGCTTCGGCGAGTTTCTCGACCGCCTGCTCGCCAGCACGACGCAGCCGGTGCGTCTGCTCGCGCACAGCATGGGCGGGCTCGTCGTGCGCGCCTGCATCCGCAAGCGCCGCGCGGTGATGGACGCGCTGATGGCGCGCGACGGCGCGCGGCTGGTGATGCTCGGCACGCCACACCAGGGCGCGTACTCGATGGTCGAGAACCTGCTCGGCAAGGGCGACACGCTGCGCAGTCTGGTCCGGCTCGATCAGAAGCACGACATGCAGCAGGTGCTCGACCTCGTCGCCGCCTTTCGCGGCCCGCTCGCGCTGCTGCCCAAGCCGGGCTTCGTCGACGACTTCGAGGGCGAGCCCGATGGCGGCGAATCGCAGCCGCTGTTCCAGGCCGCAACCTGGGCCGGGTTCAAGCCCAAGCTGCGCGACCTCTGGTTCGGCGACGGCCGCTGCGCGGCGCCGGCCCAGGACGCGCTCGACACCGCAGCTTGGCTGTGGCAGCAGGACGGCATTGCCCGCCCGGCGCTGCCGGCCGCGTACGAATCGAAGAGCGCCTACGTGTTCGGCGCCGCACCAAACACACCGTGCGGCATCCGCGAACAAGGCGGGCAACTGAAGATGGTCGGCACGCCGCGCGGCGACGGCACCGTGAGCTGGGCCTCGGGCCGCATCGATCACGTTGGCGCGATGTACTACATGCCGGCCGCGCATGGCGATCTGGCATCGACCGAGGATTATTTCGCGACGCTCGCCGAGCTGCTCGCGACCGGCGCGACGCGCGGCCTGCCGACGAGCCCGCCGGTGGCGCGCGCGATCGAACGCCCGCGGCCTGTGACGTACGACGCCGGCCCGCCGACCGCCGACAGCCCGGAGGCGATCGCCCGCGGCCTGCTCGGCGGGCGTCCGCGCAGCCTGCTCGCTGCGCGGCCGAAGCGGCGCCTCGAGGTGACGGTGAAGGCGATGGACCTGCGCTTCATCTCGAGCCCGATCCTGGTCGGCGCCTACGAGCAGGACCCGATCGCCGGGCCGCAGAAGCTGATCGACCGCGAGCTCCTCGACGGCGACTTGAGCCAGCGCCGCAGCCTCGGCCTCTACGCCGGGCCGCTCGGCAGCGCGAGCGTCGTGCTGCGCGTCGCCGACCGGCGTTCCGTTCCGGGACGCACGGCCGGTGCGTTCGGGCCGATCCTGGCCGGCGCGGCGCCGGTGCGCGGCGCGGTCGTCGTCGGCCTCGGCCCCTACGACGGCGCGCTCAGCGCCGGCATGGTGACCGACGCGGTGCGCGCCGGGGTGCTGCGCTACCTGCTGCAGACGATCGACGTGCTGGGCAAGGTGGAGCGGGAACTCCCGCTGGCCGCGCTGCTGCTGGGCTACAACTCGTCGGCCAACATGACGGTGGAGGCCTCGGTCGAGGCCCTGGTGCGCGGCGTCCTCGAGGCCAACGCGCGCTTTTTCGAGACGACGCGGCTCGCGATCCGCGTCGCGCGCCTGGACATCGTCGAGCTCTACCAGGACACCGCGATCAGCGCCGTCTATGCGCTGCGCCAGATGCAGGGCAAGCTCGGCGACGCCGCGCGCCGGATGGGCACGCTGCTCGTGTGCAACGCCGAACTGCAGCCAGGCGAGGGCCTGCGCCAACGCCTGTTCGACGCCGGCGGCCAGAGCTACTGGCCGCGCCTGCTGGTGACGGACGCCGATCGCGACGGCGCTGTCGCCCCCGATTCGGCGCCTGTTGCCACCGCGGCGCCGGGTACGCCGCACGCAGCGCGTACCGCGATCGCGACGCGGCTGCGCTTCTTGTACGTCGGCCAGCGTGCGCGCGCCGAATCGGTCGTCCAGCAGCGTCAGCCCGGGCTGATCGAGGCGCTCGTGCGCCAGCAGATCCACAACACCGTGTGGCAGCAAGACATCGGCCGCATGCTGTTCCAGCTGATGGTGCCGCACGAGTTCAAGGACGCCGCGCGCCAGCTCGAACGCGTCGTGCTGGTCGTCGATGCCGCAACCGCCAACCTGCCGTGGGAGCTGATGCTGGCCGACGCCGCCGGCGCGGCCGACGACGTACGGCCGATGGCGGTGCGCACTCCCGTCGTGCGTCAGCTCGCATCGAACCGCTTTCGCGCCCAGGTGCAGCAGGCGCTGGAGCGCAGCGCACTCGTCGTCGGCAACCCGTCGGTCGAGGGCTTCGGCGCCGCTTTCCCCGACCCGCGGCAGCCGGACCGAACCGACAACCCCGACCCGCCGCCGCTGCCCGGCGCCGAGGCCGAGGCGAACGCGGTTGCCGCCGTCCTCGGCGGACTGAACTACCGCGTGACGCAGGCGATCGGCGCCGACGTCCCGGCCAGCGAGGTGTTCGCATCGCTCTACCGCCAGCCGTACCGGTTGCTGCACGTCTCGGCGCACGGCGTGTTCGATCTGCTGCACCGCGACGGCCGGCGCCGCAGCGGCGTCGTGTTGTCCGACGGCCTGCTGATCACCGCCGCCGAGATCGCCGCGATGGAGAGCGTGCCCGAACTCGTCTACCTGAGCTGCTGCCACCTCGGTCAGATCGACACCACAACGCGCGATGCGACGGTGCGCGACGGCAACAAGCTCGCCGCGAGCATCGCGACCGAGCTGATCGAGATCGGCGTGCGCTGCGTCGTCGTTGCGGGCTGGGCGGTGAACGACGAACTGGCCCAACTGTTCGGCGAGACCTTCTATCGCAGCCTGCTGCAGCAGAGCCAGCCGTTCGGCGACGCCGTCTACGCGGCGCGCAAGGCGGCGTGGGCGACCCGCCCCGACGACATCACCTGGGGCGCGTTCCAGGCCTACGGCGACCCGGCCTGGCGCGCCG
>CAZVNC010000225.1:0-4996 GCA_964628305.1 uncultured Ideonella sp. | reverse complement strand
ACACGCGCATCCTGAAGATGGGCTTTCGGGTTGGTGACAACGCGCCGATGGCCTTCGTCGAGCTTGTCGACCGGCCCGAAGTCGCTGCCGAGGCGGTTTCCGACACGCCCGAATAGCGCGCCGGATTCGGGTGCGCGCCGACAACGCGCGCCGAGACCAAGGAACCTATCGCGGCCGGGACACTCCCTATCGGAGTGTCCGCTCGCGGTTAAGCTTGGCGTCTCCATGAGGGTTCAATGAACGCGCTCCTCTCTGTTCGCGCCTTCACGATCCGAGCCGCAGGCATCCGCTTCCTGCTGCTCGCGATGCTGATGGCCGCATTCGGCGTGGCGCGCGGCGCGGACACCTTCCTCGAGCCCGAGCGCGCGTTCGTCCTGTCGGGGCGGGCGATCGACGCCCGCCAGGTCGAAGTCCGGTTCGACATCGCGCCCGGCTACTACCTCTACGGCGACAAGTTCCACTTCGCCGCCGAAGGCGTGACGCTCGGCCCGGCGGTGCTCCCGAAGGGCAAGATCAAGTTCGATGAGACCTTTCAGAAGGACGTCGAATCCCATCGAGGCACGATTCGCATCGTGCTGCCGGTGGAGAAGGCGGCGGGCGAGTTCAAGCTCGCCGTCACGAGCCAGGGATGCGCGGACGCGGGCCTGTGCTACCCGCCGCAAGAGCAGATTCTTGCCGTCAGCCTGACCGGCTTCGACGGCGACGGCACGGTACGCCTGCTTGCGGCGGCCGAACCTTCCGGCGACGTCTCGACGCCTGGTGCAACCGCCGCGCTGGCGGCAGCGTCCGGCGATCGAGTCGACGCCGCACTGCGCGGCGGGCACTTCTGGCCGATCGTCGGTGTCTTCTTCGTCGCCGGCGTGCTGCTGTCGTTCACGCCCTGCGTGCTGCCGATGCTGCCGATCCTGTCGTCGCTCATCGCCGGCCAGGGCGCGAACGTGTCTCGAGGCCGCGGCCTGGCCCTCGCGGCGAGCTATTCGCTCGGCATGGCGCTCGTCTACACCCTGTTCGGCATCGCCGCCGGCCTCGTCGGCGAGGGGCTTGCCGCGAACCTGCAAAAGCCCTGGGTGCTTGGGCTGTTCGCACTCGGGCTGCTTGGACTGGCAGGGTCGATGTTCGGCTTCTATGAACTGCGCCTGCCGCACGCATTGCAGGGCCACGCGCACCGGGCGAGCAGCAAGTTGCCCGCCGGCCGCGTCGCCGGTGTGTTCGCGATGGGCGGACTGTCGGCGCTGATCGTCAGCCCCTGCGTTGTCGCTCCGCTCGCGGGTGCGCTCGTCTACCTCAGCCAGACGCGCGACGTCGTGCTCGGCGGCACGGCGCTCTTTTCTCTCGCCAGTGGCATGAGCGTGCCGCTGCTCGTGGTCGGCGCGTCTGCGGGCACCCTGCTGCCGCGTGCCGGTGCCTGGATGGAAGGCGTGAAGCAGTTTTTCGGCGTGCTCCTCGTCGGCGTCGCGATCTGGATCATCCAGCCCGTGCTGCCGGGCCAGCTTTCCCTCGCGCTGTGGGCCGTGTTGCTGGTCGGCAGCGCGGTCGCGCTGGTCGAGTTCCGGCGTGCCGGGCGCAGGCCGCTGTGGCGACTGATCGCGGCGTCGGTGGCCGGCCTCATCGGCGCGATGCAGTTCGTCGGCGCGGCGTCGGGCGGGACCGACCCGCTGCAGCCGCTGCGCCACCTGGCGGCTGCGTCGCCCGCCGCAAACGCTGCGACGATGCGCTTCATCCCGGTGCGCAGCGTCGCCGACCTCGATTCGGCACTCGGCAGTACGGGCCGGCCGGTGATGCTCGACTTCTATGCGGACTGGTGCGTCTCCTGCAAGGAGATGGAGCGCTTCACCTTTGCCGACCCGCGCGTGCAGGCAAAGCTTTCCGGCGCGCTGCTGCTGAAGGCCGATGTCACCGCCAACAACCCGCAAGACCGCGAACTGCTGCGGCGCTTCAATCTCTTCGGCCCGCCCGGAACCATCTTCTTCGATGCCCAGGGGCGCGAGATCGAAGGCACGCGGGTGATCGGCTTTCAGGACGCCGAACGCTTCACGCAGACTTTGAGAACGGTCGGACTCTGAGGCAATGTCAACCCGGCTGGTCGGCCACTTCTCGGGCTATATGCTAGAATTACAGGTTCAGTCGCGGGGTGGAGCAGTCTGGTAGCTCGTTGGGCTCATAACCCAAAGGTCGCAGGTTCAAATCCTGCCCCCGCAACCAGAATTCAAGCAAGACAACGTCAAGTTGCCCGACGCCGACCCCAAGGTCGGCGTTTTGCTTGGTGCGCCCGGCAGGGCGCGAAATCCGATGTTCGCGGCGCGGTTTCAAGCCGGACGGTTGAAGAACCCATCCAGTGCCGGCATCAGCGACGGGAATTCCTGCGCAAAGCGCGCGCGGTTGACGAAGTAGGCTTCGCAGGCCACGGCGAAGAACTCGGCCGGCGCGGTCGCGCCGTAGGCATCGAGCCAGGGCCGCTCGGTGCCGGAGCGTTCGGCATCGATCACCGCTGCGCGAAAGTCATCGAACGCGGGCTTCCACGCAGCCTGCCAGGCTGCCAGCGCGGCGCGCGGGCCGCGGGTGCCGAGCAGACCAAGCGGCAGCGGCGGGCAGCCGTTGGCGTGGCCGTCTTGCATGTCGATCTTGTGCACGAACTCGTGCAGCACGACGTTCCTGCCTTGCGCGGCACTGGTGCCGCTGTCGGCGACATGCTGCCAACTGAGCATCACCGGCCCGCGCTCCATGGCCTCGCCGGCCAGCACCTCGGTGTACTGGTGCACGACGCCGGAGGCGTCCGCGCTTCGCCGCCGTGCCACCGCCTCGCCGAGGTGAACGACGATCGTGACGAAGTCGTCGTACCAGCCGAGCGCCTTCTTCGGTCTGCCCCAATGCAGCAGCGGCAGGCAGGCCTGCGCGGCGATGTCGATCGCCATCGCATCGGTCACCATCAAGCCGTGCGCGCCATGAAATTGCTTGCGGTCGAGGAACAGCGCCGCAAGAGCGCGCAGCTTGGCCTGCTGCTCGAGCGGCAGCGCGGCGAGAAAGGGGTAGCGCGCGAGCGTCTGCAGCCACAGCTTGGCCGGGATGTCAGGCACCGGCGCGAAGGTGGCACGCAGCTTGTTGCGCAGGCGGTTCCAGAAGCGCTTCCAGAAAGACATCGGCTCTACATGGGAACGATGTGAACGCGTTCCAGCCCCGGCCGGTCGCGCAAGCCGTCGTCACGCGCTTGGCGGGCGCGCGTCCAGCTGCGGTTGCCCGGCTGAAGGATATGCCTCTGCGTGGCGATGGCGGCGGCGAGCGCCTTCATCCTCGCCTCATCGCCCCGTGCTTCAATGGCGTGATGCTGGCCTCGCTGAAGGAGATGTTTGCCGAGTTGTTCGCGCCCGACGCGGCGGCCGCGAGCTCCGACGAGCGCACGCTGCAGCTGGCGACCGCCGTCATGCTGGTCGAGGTGATGCGCGCCGATCCGAGCATCGGCGCCGCGCAGCGCCTGGCGGTGGTCGCTTCACTGCGCGACACCTTCGCGCTGTCGCAAGCGCAGATCGAGAGCCTGATCTCCGCCGCCGAAAAGGCGTCGCACGAAGCGACCGACCTGTTCGGATTCACCTCGACGATCAACGAGCATTTCGACATGCCGGCCAAGCTGCGCATGATCGAGCACATGTGGCGCGTCGCCTACGCCGACGGTCGCCTCGGCGACCAGGAGCGCCACGTCATGTGGCGGCTGTCCGACCTGCTGCACGTGCCGCAAGGTGCCTACATCAACGCCAAGATGCGGGCACAGGCGAGAGCCGACGCGAAGTAGGGCAGATGCGCTGCATATAGAAGGCGATATACCGCTTTCGATGCCTCGGCTGACCTGTTTTCCTCTGGCTGTTGCCGGATCGGCGCCGGCTCTGGAGCGATCGATGTATATACTGCTACACAGCGCATCTCCAGCCAGCACCCATGAGATTCAATCTGCCGCGCGTCATCGTCCTCGTCCTGGCGGCGGCCACCGCTCTCGCGGCACAGGCCACTGACCTTACGGTCTCGGCTGCTGCGAGCCTCACCAACGCGTTCAAGGATCTGGCGCCGATCTTCGAGTCCGAGAATCCGGGCACCAGGGTGCAGTTGAACTTCGCCGCTTCCGGCGCGCTGCTGCAGCAGATCGCGAAGGGGGCCCCGGTCGACGTCTTCGCAAGCGCCGATCAGCAGACGATGGACGAGGCGCAGAAGCAGGGTCTGGTGTCGCAGGCAACGCGGCGCAACTTCGTGTCGAACGCGCTCGTCGTCATCGTGCCGGTGACCAGCGGCAAGACGGTCGCGACGCTGAAGAACCTGACCCAGCCGCCTTTCGAGCGGGTCGCGATCGGCCTGCCGGACAGCGTTCCGGTCGGCCGCTACACGAAGGGCCTGCTCGAGGCCGAGGGACTCTGGACCGCGATGGAACCGCGGATGATCGGCGCCCAGAGCGTGCGCCAGGCGCTCGACTATGTCGCCCGCGGCGAGGTCGATGCCGGTTTCGTGTATTCGACCGACGCCGCGCTGATGCCGGGCAAGGTCAAGGTGGCGCTCACCGTGGCGACGACCCAACCGATCCTCTATCCGGTCGCGCCGATCGCGGCCAGTGCGAACCTTGCGACGGCCCAGCGCTTCGTCGACTTCCTCGGCTCGCCGCCGGCCCAGGCCGTGCTGACGAAGTACGGCTTCGGCAGGCCCTGAACGGGCCGCCGCGAGAGAACCGGCTCGTGACCGATGGAGGGCGCATGGGTTGCATTGGTGCTGACGCTCAAGGTGGCCGGTTGGGCCACTGCGCTCAACCTGGTGCTGGGCGTCGGCGTCGGCTACGCGATGGCGCGCTGGCGCTTCGCGGGGCGCGAACTGGCGGATGCGCTGCTGACGCTGCCGATGGTGATGCCGCCCACCGTGCTCGGCTACTACTTGCTGGTGCTGATCGGCTCGCACGGCCCGATCGGGGCCTGGCTGCTGCAGCACTTCGGCATCCGCCTGATCTTCACCTGGCAGGCGGCGGTGA
>CAZVNC010000224.1:0-5011 GCA_964628305.1 uncultured Ideonella sp. | reverse complement strand
CATCTCGTCGGTGATCGACTTGAAGGTGCGCGCGTAGACCGAGAGCAGGATCGGGTCGATCCGCTCGTCGGACTTCACGGTCGCGTCGCTAGCTGCGGTCTTGCTCATGCCACGGCCTCCATCTGCCTTGTGCTGCCAGTCTTGACGAGATCCTCGCGGCCCTTCGCGTAGAGCACGAAGGAACCGAGCGCGTCGACCGTGCAGTCGAAGGTCTCGCTGACGAAAATCGCCGTCGTCTGCTGCTCGATCAGCGCCGGCCCGGCGATGCGATTCCCGCAGGCCATGCGGTGGCCGTCGTAGACCGGGACCTCGGCGAACGCGTCGCGCTCCGGTATGTACATCCTGCGCGCCGGCTTGCGCGCCGCGCCGGCGTCGGCGCCGCCCGACGCCTGTTTGCGGTAGGCCGGCCGGTCGGTTTCGCCGATCGCCTGCAGCCGCAGGTTGATGATCTCGATCGGCGATCCTTCGGCTTCCAGCGCATAGCCGTACAGGCGCTGGTGCTCGGCGTGGAAGGCACGCGCGATCGCCGCCGTGTCGCGCCTGGCGACCGCGTCCTGCGGCACCTCGACCGAGACCTCGTGATATTGCTTCAGGTACCTGCAATCGAGCCGCAACTCGACGCGCCGGCGGGCCGGCGGGACGCGTTCGTCGGCAAGCGCCTGCTGGCCCTCGGCGGTCATCGCCGCGACGAGTTCCGCCAGGCGCGCCCAGTCGATGCCGTCGAGACGGGAGACGAAGGTGCGCACGTAGTCGTGGCGCAGCTCGCACATCAGCATGCCGAAGGCGCACAGCACCGAGGCTTCGCGCGGCACGATCAGGAGCGGAATCTCGAGCTCGCTGCAGATCAGGCAGCCGTGGATCGGGCCCGCGCCGCCGCCCGGGATGACCGGGAATTCGCGCGGGTCGAAGCCTCGCTTGATCGTCACCTCGCGCACGCCTTGCGCCATGTTGTTGCAGGCGACTCGGTACATGCCGGCCGCCGCCTGTTCGATCGTCAAGCCCATCGGCTTGGCGATGTGCTCCTCGATCGCGGCGCGCGCCGCGTTCACGTCGAGCGCCATGCGCCCGCCGGCGAAGAACGCCGGGTCGAGGTAGCCGAGCACGACGTTGGCATCGGTCGTGGTCGGCAGCTTGCCGCCCTTGCCGTAGCAGGCCGGGCCGGGGTCGGCGCCGGCGCTCGCCGGCCCCATGCGCAGCAGGCCGCCATCGTCGAGCCAGCCGATCGAGCCCCCGCCGGCGCCGATGGTGTGGATGTCGAGCATCGGCAGCGCGATCTTGTGGCGCGCGATCTCGCCGTCGTTCTTCACCATCGGCGCACCGACCGCGACCGACGCCTCGAAGCTCGTGCCGCCCATGTCGGTCGTGATGCAGCGGTCCTGGCCGTGCGCGCCGACGTAGAAGAGCCCGGCGCCCGGCCCGCCGGCGGGTCCCGAGAGCAGCGTCAGCGCCGCCGTGTCGCGCGCCGCCTGCGGCGAAATCACGCCGCCGTTCGACTGCATGATCATCAAGAGGCCCGAGAAGCCGATCCCCGACAGGCGCGCGACGAGCTGGTCGAGGTAATGCAGCAGCTTCGGGCCGACGTAGGCGTTGAGCGCCGTCGTGCTGACGCGCTCGTAGAAGCGGATCGACGGCAGCACTTCGGTCGACACCGACACATAGGCCTCGGGCATCGCGCGCCGCACCAGCGCCGCGGCGGCCTGCTCGTGCGCCGGATTGGCGAACGAGTTCATGAAGCAGACGGCGACCGCCTGCACGCCGTCCTTGCGCCACGCGGCGAGTTCGGATTCGATCGCCGCCAGATCGAGGGCTTCGACCTCGCCGCCGTCGCGGTCGATGCGGCCCTTGATGCCGGCGCGCCGCGCGCGCGGCACGAGCGGGCGCACGTTCGTGAAGCGGTTGTTGTACTGCTCCTCGCGGATGCCGCGCCGCATCTCGAGCGCGTCGCGCAGGCCTTCGGTCGTCAGCAGGCCGCACTTGGCGCCGGTGTGGGTCAGCGTCGCGTTCGTCGTCACCGTCGTGCCGTGGACGATGGTGTCGATCGTCGCCGCGAACGCTTCGAGCGTCATCGGCGGCTCCATCGCGGCCGCGATGTCGGCCAGGCCGTTGACGACCGCGATCGACGGATCCTCTGGCGTCGACAGGCTCTTGAAGATCGCCGGCTCGGCGCCGTCGCGGGCAACGACGAAATCGGTGAAGGTCCCGCCGACGTCAATTCCGATCTTCAGCGTCATGGCAAGTTCTCCGTCTTGGGGCTTCGGTTAGTACCGTGTTCGGTCGCGACAAGGCGGCGGACGTCTTCCTTGCGCACCTTGCCGAGAGCGGTCTTCGGCAGCGTGTCGACAAACACGACGCGCTTCGGGTGTTTGTAGCGCGCGACGCGGCCGTCGAGCAGCGCGAGCACGCGCTCCGCACTGATCTGGCTGCCGGGGCGCGGCGCGATGACGGCGACGACGATCTCGCCCCAGCGCGCGTCGACCTCGCCGACGATCGACACTTCGGCGATGTCGCTGCATTCGAGCAGCACGTTCTCGACCTCGGCCGGGGCGATGTTCTCGCCGCCGGAGATGATCATGTCCTTCACCCGGCCGTCGATCCACAGAAAGCCCTCGGCATCGATATGGCCGAGGTCGCCGCTGTGGAACCAGCCGCCGGCGAGCGCCGCGGCGCTCGCCTCGGGCTGCTTCCAGTAGCCGCTCATCACGTTCGGCCCGCGCACCAGCACCTCGCCGCGCATGCCGGGCGCCACATCGGCGTCAACCTCGTCGACGATGCGCAGCGCACAGTGGCGCGCGACGCGGCCGGTCGAGCCGGCCTTGCGCAGCGCATCCTCGGGCTTGAGGGTGGCGGCGATCGGGCAGGTCTCGGTCGATCCGTAGATCGGCACGAGCGGGATGCCGCGCTCATGCACGGCGCGCGTCACGTGCTCGGGGACGATCGTCGAGCCGGTCGTGATCATGCGCAGGCGCGAGAGGTCCGCGCTCGCCCAGCGCGGGCTCGCGAACATCGCCATCAGTTGCGCCGGGACGAGCACGGTGAGCGTGACGCGATCGCGCTCGAGCGCATCGAACGTTGTTTCCACCTCGAACTTCGGATGCAGCACGATCGTCGCGCCGACCAGCAGCGCCGGCGTCGTCTGGTTGTTCAGGCCGCCGACGTGGAACAGCGGCAGCGTCGCAAGCACGACGTCGTCGGCCTGCATGGCGTGCATCTCGACGCTGTGATCGGCATTCACGCGCACCGCGTCCTGCGAAAGCATCGCGCCCTTCGGGATGCCGGTCGAACCCGACGTGTAGCAAAGCAGCAGCGTGTCCTGCGGCAGTCCGCTCGCGGGCGGCGCTGCGGCGCCCGCACCGCGGGCAAGAAAATCGTCGTAGCCGAGCCAGCCGGACGGCACCGCGTCGGCCTGGGCGACGAGCACGACGTTCGGCAGGCCGGTGCCGAGCGTCTCGCGCGTCTCGATGAAGTTCGCGTCGACCACGATCACCGCCGGCTCGCTGTCGGCGATCAACTGGCGCTGCTCGCGCAGCGTCAAGCGCCAGTTCATCGGCATGAAGATCGCGCCGAGCCGTGCGCACGCGGCCAGCAATGCGAGTTCGTGCGCCGAGTTCAGGCCGAGGAAGGCGACCCGCTCGCCGCGCTGCACGCCGCTTGCGGCAAGCGCCGCCGCGAGCTGCTCGGCTTCGCGCGCGAGCCGCGCGTAGGTCCACACCTGCGCCCCCGAGCGGATCGCCACCTTGTCGGGTGTGCGCGCGCCGTGGCCGGCGATCCATTCGTACGGGTTCATCGCACCGCGGCCGTTTCAGGCATCGCCGACTTCGATCACGACGGACATCGCGGTGTCGCCCGCCGCGCAGCCGGTGAAGAGGCCGAAGCCGCCGCCGCGCAGCGCGAGTTCCTCGATCAGCTCGATGATCGCGCGCGTTCCCATCGGCGCCTGCGGATGGCCCCAGACGAGCGAGCAGCCGAAGTTGTTCATCGTCTCCAGCTTGCAGCCGGTGGCGCGCGCGAAGACGATGTCGTTCAGCGCGAACGGGTTGTGCGTCTTGATCGCCGCCATCTGCGCAACGTTCTTGCCGGCCTGCGCGAGCGCGCGCTGCGCCGCCGGCACAGTCGCTTCGGGCATGTGCGCCAGCTCGGCCCGCGCCAGGCCGAAGCCATGCAGGCGCACGGCGATCTTCGGATTGCTCGAGAGTTCGCGCGCGCGATCGCGGGTCGTGACAACGAGCCCCGCATTGCCGTCGGCCGGATGCGTCTGGCCGCCGAAGGTGACGGTGCCGCCCTCCAGCACCGGGCGCAGTTTGGCGAGCCCCTCGGGGGTGGAATGGTTGATGCCTTCGTCGCCTTCGAGCGTCGCCGCGGTCTTCTTGTAGCCGGGCGCCGGCACCTCGAACGGCAGCGTCATGAAGCGGCGCAGGAAGGCGCTGTTGTCGGCCAGCGCCTCGCGGTACTGCTGCTCGCGGCGCAGCACGACTTCGTGCTGCTCGGCGGTCGAGATGCCGAGCTTGGCGGCGACGTTCTCGGCCGTCTTCAGCATCGAGTGCCCGCCGAGCGGGTCGCAACCGAAGCTGTCCATCACCCAGTCTTCGGCAGTGCCGGTGCCGCCCGGGCCTCGCGGGTTCGGGTAGTACAGATGCGGACCGTTGGACGTGCGGTCGCAATTGACGACGAGCGCGCTCTGCGCCATGCCGCACTGGATTTCCTGCGCCGCGGCGAGCAGCGTGCGCACGCCGGTCGCACAGGCCTGCATCAGCGTCGGCCCGCCGACCTTGCCGGCGCCGATCAGGCCGGCCAGCCACGGCGCGCCGTAGAACGATTGCTTCTGCGGCACCGAGATGCCGAGCGCGGCGAAGTCGAAGCCGGCCGGGTCGATCTTGCGCTGCGCCAGTTCGCGCCGGGTGACGTGGGCCGCGAACTCGACGCTGTGCAGGTTCGCGAAGCTCCCCTGCCAGCGCGCGAACGGCGTGCTCCAGTAGGCGCCATAGGGTATTTCGGCGAGGTAGTTCATGCGTTG
>CAZVNC010000223.1:0-5023 GCA_964628305.1 uncultured Ideonella sp. | reverse complement strand
GAGAACTGGAAGGCGCTCAACGAGTCGCCGGACAAGCCGCTGCTCAACCGCGCGCTGCGCGGCGCCTACCCGCCCGGCTCGACCTACAAGCCCTTCATGTCGCTCGCTGCGCTGACGCTGGGCAAGCGCACGCCGCAACAGACGATCTCGGACCCCGGCTACTTCTGGTTCGGCAACCACAAGTTCCGCGACGACAAGGAGGGCGGCCACGGCACGGTGGACATGTACAAGTCGATCGTCAAGTCGTGCGACACGTATTACTACATGCTCGCCAACGACCTCGGCGTCGACGCGATGCACGACTTCATGGCGCCCTTCGGCCTCGGCCAGATCACAGGCATCGACATCCACGGCGAGGTGCGCGGCGTGCTGCCGTCGACCGCCTGGAAGAAGGCCGTCTACCGGCGCAAGGAACAGCAGAAGTGGTACGCCGGCGAGACGATCTCGCTCGGCATCGGCCAGGGCTACAACACGTTCACGATGCTGCAGCTCGCGCAGGCGACGGCCGCGCTCGCCGCCGGAGGGCAGCACTTCCGGCCGCGGCTGGTGCGCGAGATCGAGGACTTCGAGACGCGCGGCACGCGCCGCCTGTCGGGCAAGCCGCTCGAGCCGATCGCACTGAACCCCGAGCACGTCGCCTTCATCCACAACGCGATGTACGGCGTGACGCAGGAAGGCACGTCGGCGCGCATCTTCGCCAGCGCGCCCTACAAGACCGGCGGCAAGACCGGCACCGCACAGGTGATCGCGATCGGCAAGGACGAGAAGTACGACGCCAAGAAGCTCGACGAGCGCCATCGCGACCATGCGCTCTACACCGCGTTCGCGCCGCTCGAGGAGCCGCACATCGCGCTTGCGATGGTGGTCGAGAACGCCGGCTTCGGCGCGGCGGCGGCGGCGCCGATCGCGCGCCGCGTGTTCGACTACGTGCTGCTCGGCAAGCTGCCGAGCGAGGAAGACATCGCAGCCACCCAGCAGGGCCAGTCGACGGTGCCGATCGGCGTGCAACGCGACGCCGCGAGCGTGCCGCTGCCCGGTGCGCTGGCAGCATCGGCCGCGTTGGCGGCGGAGATGACGCAAACGCCGCCGGCGCAGGCCGCCGCAGTTGCAACATCGAATTCGACGCCGGCGTTGACGCCGACCGCAGCCTCCGCGGTCGCGGTGCAGGCCACTCTGCTGCGCGCCGCACGGCGCGCATCGGAGCCGGCGCCAGCGCGATGAGCGTCGTCTACGAGAAACCCTCGCTGTGGGTGCGCATCGCGCCGGTGTTCCTCGGCTTCGATGGCCCGCTGCTGCTCGCGATCGCACTCCTCACCGCCGGCGGGCTGGTGACGATGTACTCGGTCGGCTTCGACAGCGGCACGCGCTTCGGCGACCACGCGCGCAATGCCGCGCTCGCCTTCGGCGTGATGTTCATCGTCGCCCAGATCGCTCCCCAGCGCATGGCGCGCCTCGCGCCGCTGCTGTATGCGATCGGCGTCGGGCTGCTCGTCGCGACGATGCTGTTCGGCGTGACGAAGAAAGGCGCGACGCGCTGGCTGCATGTCGGCGTGGTCGACTTCCAGCCGTCCGAAGTGCTCAAGATCGCGATGCCGCTGATGCTCGCGTGGTGGTTCCAGCGGCGCGAAGGCCAACTGCGCTTGCTCGACTTCATCGTCGCGCTGCTGCTGCTCGTCGTCCCGGTCGGGTTGATCGTGAAGCAGCCCGACCTCGGCACCGCGCTGCTCGTGCTCTCGGCCGGGATGTATGTGATCTTCTTCGCCGGCCTGTCCTGGCGGCTGATCCTGCCGGTGCTGCTGCTCGCGGGCGTCGCGATCACCGCGCTCGTCGTGTCCGAGGATCGCATCTGCCAGCCCGAAGTCAGCTGGCCGATGCTGCGCGACTACCAGAAGAACCGCGTCTGCACCCTGCTCGACCCGACGAAGGACCCGCTCGGCAAGGGCTTTCACATCATCCAGGGCGGCATCGCGATCGGCTCCGGCGGCGTCACCGGAAAGGGCTTCATGAAGGGCACGCAGACGCACCTGGAGTTCATCCCCGAACGCACGACCGACTTCGTGTTCGCCGCGTTCGCCGAGGAGTTCGGCCTCGCCGGCGCGGCGGCACTGATCGCCGGCTTCCTGTTCCTGATCTTTCGCGGCCTGATGATCGCGGCCGAGGCGCCGACGCTCTTCTCACGCCTGCTCGCGGGGGCGGTGACGCTCAGCTTCTTCACCTACGCCTTCGTCAACATGGGCATGGTCAGCGGCATCCTGCCTGTCGTCGGCGTGCCGCTGCCCTTCATCAGCTATGGCGGCACGGCGATGGTCACGCTCGGGCTCGGACTCGGCATCCTGATGTCGATCTCGAAGAGCCGGCGGCTGGTGCAGACGTGAGCCCCCAAGCTCCCTTCGGTCGCTGCCCCCCAAGGGGGGTGCTCGGCGACGGGCCGGCGGAGCCGGACCCTTGCCTCTGGCTTGGTCGAGTGGCGCTGATGTGCAAATGACGAACGATCCTTCGTCTGTGCCATCGGCGGCGGCCGCGCTGCGCGTCGGTATCGTCGGCATCGGCAGCATGGGTTTCGCGCTGGCCCAGCGACTGCGCGGCCTGGGCTGGCCGCTCGCGGTGCGCGACATCGACCCGCGCCGCACGCGCCACGCGGCGTCGATCGGCGCGGCGGTGTGCGCAAGCTCGCTCGAGCTGGCCGCTGGCTGCGACTGCGTCGTCATCTGCGTCGCCGGCGCGGCGCAGACGAAGACCGTGCTGTTCGGCCCGCGCGGCGTGATGGCCTCGCTCGCGCCGGGCTCGGCCGTCATGCTGTGCTCGACGATGGCGCCAGACGAGACCGAGCGCTTCACGCGCCAACTGCGGCGGCGCAGCACCGACTGCATCGACGCGCCGCTGGCGGGCAGCCCGGCGCAAGCGCGCGACGGCACGCTGAGCTTGATGGTCGCCTGCGCCGATGCGGTCTTCGAGCGCCATCGCGCGCTGCTCGATGCGCTGTCCTGCCGGGTGCTGCGGATCAGCGAACGCCCGGGCGACGGCGCACGCGCCAGGCTCGTCGGCGACCTGCTCGCCGCCATCCAGCTCGCCGGTGCGTGCGAGGCGATCGCGCTTGCCGAACGCCTCGGGCTCGACGCCGCGCGCACCCTCGACGTGATCGAACCATCGAGCGGCCGGCGCTGGATCGGAGCCGACCGCCTGCGGCTCGCGATCGAGTGCGCCCGCAGCGCGGGATTCGATGCCGCGCTCGGCCGTCTGGCCGCGGACCTGCTCGAACATGCCAGCGCCCGCGACAGCGGCTGCGCCGCACTCGACGGTGCGAGTCCGTTGGCCTGGATCAGGTCGCGAAACGGCGCCTGAATTGTCGGAGTGAGTCAGAGGGGTCAGCGGCGGCAGCGTCAATGATCGATGCGCGAAGATTCGCGCCGCACGGCCGCAGCTTCAGCGTCCGTACTTCGCCGTGAACGTCGCCGACCCGAGCTTGTTGGCGTGGATCATGAAGCCGATCAGCGCGGCGCTCGCGTCGGCGGGAACGTCGAGCTTGTCCGTCTTCAGCGCGTAGACGGTGAAGACATAGCGGTGCGGCTTGTCGCCCTGGGGCGGGCAGGCGCCGCCGAAAGCGTTGGCCCCGAAGTCGGTGCGGCCTTGCACCGCCCCTGCGGGCAGGCCCTTGCCGTCGGCCGCGCCGGCCCCTTCGGCGAGGCCCGCGCTGTCGGCCGGCAGGTTGTAGACGACCCAGTGCCACCAGCCGGAGCCGGTCGGTGCGTCGGGGTCGTAGACGGTGACGGCAAAGCTCTTCGTGCCGGCCGGCGCGCCGCTCCACTTCAGTTCCGGCGAGACGTTCTTGCCGCTGCAGCCGAAGCCGTTGAAGACCTGGGCGTCGGCGAGCGTCGCACCGGGCTTGATCGTCGGGCTCGTCAGCGTGAAGCCGGCGGCGCTGGCGAGTGACGCGGCGCAAAGCAATGCAGCGGCAAGAACGGGTGAGCGCAGAACGCGTGGCATGGCAAGTCCTCAGTTTGTCGTTGTCGGACCGCGATGATGCGCCCGCCCGCACCTGGCAACAAGCGCTGATCACCCGATCCAGCCCACGACCAGCAGCCACAGCGGCGCGCTGACGACGAAGCCGAAGGTCGAGATGACGATCGCCGCCGTCGCCTCGTGCTCGAGCGTCTGATAGCGCTGCGCGAACAGCAGCGCGTTCGATCCGACCGGCAGCGCGGCGCACAGCACGATCACCGCGAGCGGCATGCCGATGAGCCCCGCGCCCCAGTGCCCGGCGACGAGCACGAGCGCCGGCAGCAGCAGCAGTTTCGCGGCCGACATCCAGGCCGCGCCGCGCAGCGCGCCGCGCACCCCATAGTGCGCCAGCGACATGCCGATCACGACCAGGCACACCGGCACGACGGCCTGCGCAAGCAGCAGCAGCGTCTCGTCGGCAAGCGCCGGAATGCGAAAGCCGGCCAGGTTGAAGAGCAGGCCCACCAGCACCGGCAGCACGACCGGATGGATCACCGTGTTGCGCACTGTCGTGCGCAGCGTGGCCAACAGCGAATGCTCGCCGCCGCGGTGCACCGCCTGGGCGCGCGCGAGGTCGAGCTCGACGAGCGTCGTCGCCACCGTCAGCAGCAGGAGTGCGTGCAGACTGACGATCGCAAGGTGCACCGCGAGCCCCTCGACGCCGAACAGTGCCGTCGCCATCGGGATGCCGAGCTGCACCGTATTGCCGAAGCTCACCGACAGGGCGCGAACGCTTGGCGCCGCGGCCGGCCCGGCCGCATTCTGCGCGCGGCGCCCAAAGAGGTAGACGGCGAGCAGGCAGCCGATCGCCGGCACGAAGAACGCCGCGAGCGTGCGCCACGGCAGCGTGTGCAGATCGATGCGCGCGGTGGTGCGGAACAGCAGCGCCGGGACGAAGAGGTAGAACGCCGCGTTCGAGAGCACGCGCGCGGCGTCGCCCTCGCCCAGCCAGCGCGCGCGGTCGGCAATGTAGCCGATGGCAACGATCGCGAAGATCGCAACGAGCTTCAAGAAGATGACGAGC
>CAZVNC010000222.1:0-5028 GCA_964628305.1 uncultured Ideonella sp. | reverse complement strand
GCGACGTTGAGCAGCAGGCCCGAGAGCACGGCCGAGACCGGGGTCGGCCCCTCGGCGTGCGCGTCGGGCAGCCAGTTGTGCAGCGGCACGAGGCCGACCTTGGTGCCGTAGCCGATGAAAAGGAAGGCGAATGCGAGCGTCACGATGTCGGGGTCGAGCTGCGCCTTCACCGCGTTCAGGTTCGTCCACAGCAGCGCGCCGCCTTCGGCGCCGAGCACCTTCTCGGCCGCCATGTAGATGAGCACCGTGCCGAACAGCGCCTGGGCGATGCCGACGCCGCACAGGATGAAGTACTTCCACGCCGCCTCCAGGCTCGCCGCGGTGCGATAGACGCTGACGAGCAGCACCGTCGTCAGCGTCGCCGCTTCCATCGCGACCCACAGGATGCCGAGGTTGTTCGTCATCAGCGCGAGCAGCATCGTGAAGCAGAACAACTGGTACATGCTGTGGTACAGGCGCATGCGCGGCGGCGTCATCTTGCCGCGGTCGCGCTCAACGCGCATATAGGGCCGCGAGAAGATGGCCGTCGTCAGCGCGACGAAGGCGGTGAGCGTGACGAGGAAGACGTTCAGCGGGTCGATGAAGAACTCGCGCTGCCAGACGAACTGCGGTCCGTCGGCGATCACCTGCGCGGTGAGTACGCAGGCGGCGACGAAGGTGCCGAGGCTGAATCCGACATTCACCTCGGGCGCCTTCTCGCGATGCCCGACGAGGGCGAGCACGATGCCCCCCGCGAGCGGGATGCCGAGAACGAAGAGCAGCGGATGCATCTACTCGTCCCTCAGCCGCTCGAGATGGCGGATGTCGAGGCTGTCGAACTGCTCGCGAATCTGGAAGATGAAGACGCCGAGGATCAGCACGCCGATCAGGACGTCGAGCGCGATGCCGAGTTCGACGACCATCGGCATGCCGTAGGTGGCCGAAGTCGCGGCGAAGAAGAGGCCGTTCTCCATCGCCAGGAAACCGATCACCTGCGGCAGCGCCTTGGCGCGCGTGATCATCATCAGGAACGACAGCAGCACGCTGGCGAGCGCGATGCCTATCGTCCCGCGCGACAGCGTCGCCGACAGCTCGGAGATCGGCTGCGCAAGGTTGAACGAGAGGATCACAATCAGGATGCCGATCAGCATCGTCGTCGGGATGTCGGACTCGATGTGCAGGCGCAGGACGACGCGGTGCAGCAGCCACGGGATCAGCAGCACCTTGAGCGCGAACGTGATGGCGGCCGAGAGGTAGAGGTGCGACTGCTGGGTGACGTAGGCGACGACCAGCGTCGACAGCACGAGCACCGCGCCCTGCAGCGTGTAGAGCTTGATCAGCGAGAGCACGCGCCGCTGCGCGATCATCGCGAAGGCGAGCATCAGCAGCACCGCGCCTAGCAGGTGGACGAACTGGGTGAGCAGTGCGTTCATGCGGCGCCTGCGGCCACGCAAGCAGTTCGGACCGACTTGTCGTCGGCGCCTCGCCGCATTCGCTCGCTTCGATCCCCGCGATGCGAGGCCCCTCTTTCGCGTCTCATGCGGCCCCCGGCGTCGCCAGCAGGATGTGGACGAGCAGGCCGAGCACCGCGAGCAGGAACGCGGTGGCGAGGAACTCCGGCACGCGGAAGATTCGCATCTTGGCGTTCAGCGTCTCGAGCAGCGCGAGCGCCGCGCCGCCGATCGCCAGCTTCGCCACGAGCAGCAGCAAGGCCGGCAGCAGCGCAAGCGGCGTCCGGGCTTCGGCGATGCCCCAGGGGAAGAAGAGCGCGAGGCCGACGCACGAATAGACGAACAGCTTCAGACTCGCCGCCCATTCGAGCAGCGCGAGGTGACGCCCCGAGTACTCGAGAATCAACGCCTCGTGGATCATCGTCAGCTCGAGATGGGTCGACGGGTTGTCTACCGGCACGCGGGCGTTCTCGGCCAGCGAGACCATCGTGAACGCGACGCCCGCGAACGCGAGGCCGGGGTAGATCGCGAACTCGCGGTGCGAGAGCGTATCGACCATCGTCACGAGCAAGGTCGAGTCCGAGATCAGCGACGCCGAGAACAGCACCATCAGGAGCGCCGGTTCGGCGAGGAAGCCGATCAGCATCTCGCGCCGCGCGGCCATCGAGCCGAACGAGGTGCCGATGTCCATCGCCGCGAGCGAGATGAAGACGCGCGCCAGCGCGAACAGGCCAACGAGCGCGATGGCGTCGGCGGCCGGCGCAAGCGGCAGATCGGTCGACAGCGTCGGCACGATCGCGCCGGCCAGCAGCATGCAACCGAAGACGATGTAGGGCGTCGCGCGAAAGAGCGGCGATGCGGTCGTCGCGACGACCGACTCCTTGTGAAAGAGCTTGTGCAGCACCCGGTAAGGCTGCAGCAGCGGCGGCGCCGACTTGTTCTGCAGCCAGGCGCGGCACTGGTTGACCCAGCCGGTGAGCAGCGGCGCGAGCGCGAGCGCGACGACGATCTCGAGCAACTGGGCGAAGGCGCCAGAGAAGTTCATCGCTTCACCACCAGCAGGGTTGCGATCAGCGTCAGGAAGCTGTAGAGCAGATAGGTGCCGATCCGCCCCTGCTGCATCAGGCCGACGATGCGCGCGATGCGCTCAGCTGCTGCCACGAGCGGCAGGTAGATCCAGCGCCAGAAGTGATCCTCGATCGTCACCCGGTAGCGCGGGCTGGCGTCGAACGGCGACGGCAGTTCGCGCTGCATCTGGAAGAACGGCTCGAAGATCTGGCGCACCGGTTGGCCGAAGCCTTCGGCGGTGTCCTGCATGCGCGCCGTCTGCCACGGGTGGCCGCAGTCCCACGCCGGGGCGCGGCGAATGCGGCCGTGATAGAAGCGGCGCACGATCAGGAAGGCGAGCGCGAAGCTGGCCGCGACGCCGAGCAGGAAGATCACCGGGCCGTAGCTCGCGCGCTCGGCGCTCGTCGGCACGAGCAGCCAGCCGCTGCCAGCCATCGCATCGCCAAGCCCGGCGCCGACGAGTTGCTGCGTGATCGGCGCGATGACGCGGATGAACTGGACCGGCGCCAGGCCGAGCGCGACGCAGCCTGCCGCCAGCCACAGCATGCCGGCGCGCTCCCAGCGGTCGGCGTCATGCGCGCGGATGAGCTTCTCCTCGCGCGGCTGGCCGAGAAAGATGATGCCGAAGAACTTGACCATCGTGTAGCCGGCGAGCGCGGCGACGAGCGCGATCAGCGCCGCCACGACCGGGATCAGCATGTTGAGCAGCGAATCGGGCAGGCCCGGTGCGAACAGAAAGCTCTGCAGCAGCAGCCACTCGGAGACAAAGCCCGACAGCGGCGGCAGCCCGGCGCTCGCGAGCACGCCGACGAGCGTGAGCCAGGCGACGCGCGGCATGTATCGGATCAGCCCGCCGAGCTTGCCGAGGTTGCGCTCGGCGGTCGCGTGCAGCACGCAGCCGGTGCTCAGGAACAGCAGGCTCTTGAAGAAAGCGTGGCCGGCGACGTGATAGAGCGCGGCGGTGAGCGCAAGCGCCGCCATCGGCGCCATGCGGTAGGCGAAGAAGATCAGCGCGAGGCCGATGCCGGCGAAGATGATGCCGATGTTCTCGATCGACGAATACGCGAGCAGCCGCTTCATGTCGGTCTGCACCGACGCGAAGATGACGCCGAACAGCGCCGTCGCGAGGCCCGCCGCGAGCAGCACCGCGCCCCACCACCATTGCGGCGCGTGCAGCAGGTCGAACGTCATGCGCAACATGCCGTAGACCGCGACCTTGAGCATCAGCGCGCTCATCAGCGCCGAGACCGGCGAGGGCGCGGCCGGGTGCGCCTCGGGCAGCCAGACGTGCAGCGGAACGAGGCCGGCCTTGGCGCCGAAGCCGAGCAGTGCGAGGCCGAATGCGACCGCGGCCCAGAACGGCGAGAGCGACTGCGCGCGCAGGTTGGCAAACGTGTAGTCGCCGCTTTGCGCCTGCAATACGCCGAACGCGAGCAGGATCGCGATCGCGCCGATGTGGGCAAGCGTCAGGTAGAGGTAGCCCGCGCGGCGCACCTCGGCAATGCGGTGATTCGCGGTGACGAGGAAGTAGGACGCGAGCGCCATCGTCTCCCACGCCACCATGAACGCGTAGGCGTCGTCGGCGAGAACGACGAGCACCATGCTGGCCAGAAAGACGTGGTACTCGAGGCACAGCAGGCCCGGCGGCGTGCCTTCCCCCTTGCGGAAGTAGCCCGCGGCGAACGCCGAAACACCGGCCGCGACGGCGCCGATGACGAACAGGAAATAGGCCGCGAGGCCGTCGAGCCGCAGATGAAACGGCAGCCAAGGCAAGCCTAGCGCGAGCACCGCGACCTGCGGCTCGCCGAACACGCTGCCCAGCGCGAGCCCGGCGAGCACGAGGGCGAACACGCCGCCGATCGGGAACAGGACGCGGGCGACGAAGGCGAGCCTGCGCAGCGCAGCGATGCCCGCGACGCCGATCGCGAACCAGGCCGCCAGGACGAGCAGCATGCCGTCCAGCGCCAGCCAGTCCGCCGGGTGCGTCACTGCCGCCTCACTGCCGTTTGCGTCGTTGCGGGGCCGCGGCGCGAGAGGACGCGGTGCGAGAAGGCGCGGCCTTCGCCGGGCGTGCCGCGGGCTTGCCGAGGTCGGCGCCGCTCGGCACGTAGCTCACGCCATGCGCCGCGAGATAGTCGCGGATCATCTGGCGCACGACCTGCGAAGGCGTCAGATCGAGCGCCGCGCACAGCTTCTCGAAGGCCAGCTTCTTGGCCGGGTCGATCAGCAGCGTCAGGCGCGCGGTCTTCAGTTCCACCCGCACATCATATGTTAATGCGATGTGCGCGGCAAATTCCCCTTGCGACAAACGTCACGTTGCGCGCAAGTGATGCGAATTCGCGATCAAGCGCATGGAAATGGATGCTCGCTCGCAGGGCGTGGCTGGTGTCTGGCCGCCGCAGAACGGGCGACGGCCGGCGCGGCAAAGCCAAACCCGGACAGGCTGCGCCACTTCGGCGAGGCGGCCGGCTTTGTCGGCTGCCCTGCGGTACTCGCTCCCATGGCCTCGTCGCCAACTCACTTCGCGAAC
>CAZVNC010000221.1:0-5029 GCA_964628305.1 uncultured Ideonella sp. | reverse complement strand
AGCTTGGTCATCTCGAACATCGACACCTGGGCCTTCTTGAAGATTTCCTTCAGCTTGGCATCGGCGTTGATCATCGTGCGCTTGGCCGAGTCCTGAAGCTTGTTGGCCTTGATGTACTCCCAGACCTTCTTCGTGACCTCGGTGCGCGGCACCGGCTTGCCACCGATGATCGCCGCAAGCGCCGCGCTCGGCGTCATCGCCTTCATGAAGGCGGCATTCGGGGTGCGCTTCTTGGCCGGCGCCTTCTTCGCGGCGACCTTCGTGACAGCGACCTTCTTGGCCGGCGCCTTCTTCGCTGCCGCCTTCTTTGCCGGCGCCTTCTTTGCCGCCGCTTTCTTTGCCGGCGCCTTCTTTGCCGGGGCCTTCTTGGCCGGAGCCTTCTTCGCAGTTGCCATGTCGATTCTCTCCATCAAGTGAGTGGTTGATGTGCCGCCGGCGGGTGAGAGCTGCTTGCGCTCTCGTTTCCTCACTCGTGCTGCGCTGCGGATCGTACTGCGTGCCTACCCTGCTGAGAAGCAGTTCTCATAGGAGAAACACGCGTTTGCACCTATGAAAGTCGTGTTTTGTCGCTCGGCCGCATCACTTCGCACGCCATCGCCCGCATCGGAGGTCTCCTGCGGCAACGCGAAGCGCGCGCGCGGCGGGGTGCGCAGGGGTCGAATTTCGAGGCCTGCGAACACGCTATGCTTGCCGCATGAAGATCATCATTCGATGGATGCTGCTCGCCGCCGCGCTGCTGCTGGTGGCGCATCTCTATCCGGGTGTCGTCGTCAAGAGCTTCGGCTCGGCGCTGCTTGCGGCGTTCGTGATCGGGCTCTTCAACACCCTGCTGCGGCCGATCCTCGTCTTGCTGACGCTGCCGGTGACGCTGCTCACGCTCGGCCTCTTTCTGTTCGTCATCAACGCGGCGATGTTCTACGCCGCATCGTCGATGCTCGACGGCTTGCACGTCACGAGCTTCGGCGCCGCGCTCATCGGCTCGCTGCTCTACAGCCTGTGCGGCATGGTGATCGACGTCGCGATGGAGCGCCTGTTCGGCAGCCACCCGCTGGCGTGACGCCGTCGCGGCGTCGTCCGCACCGGCCGCGCGTCAGCGCTGCGCGTCGAGAAACTCCATCACCACTTGCGCGAACCGCGCCGGCATCTGGTCCGGCAGCGGCACCATGCCGCCTTCGATCTCGACGTAGCGGCTGCCCTTGATTGCATCCGCCAGCGGCCGCGCCTGCGGGTAGGCGTGCGGATCGGCGGTCGGCGCGATGACGAGCACCGGGCAGCGGATCAGCGGCAGCCGCGCCTCCATCACGTAGCGGGCGACGACCGCGTGGCCCTCGGCCGCGCGCGGTCCGGCCTTGACGGCGTCGATCACGAACCGCTCGAGCAGATCGATGTCGCCCTCGGGGTACCAGGGCTGGCGGATGCGCCACAGCGCCGTGAGGTGCGAACCGTCCGCACTCGGCGTGACATTGTCGATCCGCGAAGGCTGCGCACGGCGGGCGCGAAACGCCGCATCGGCGAACGCGGGTGCCGACAGCACCGCAGCCTCGACGCGCTCCGGCCAGGCGGCGGCGATCTCGGCCGCGATCACCGCGCCCGTATGGTGGCCAACGACCGCGAAGCGCTCGATGCCCAGCGCGTCGAGCGCGCCGACCGCAGCCGCAGCCCAGTGCTCGATCGAGTCGCTGCCGAGCGGCGGCTTGGACGAGTCGCCGTAGCCAAGGGTGTCGATCGCGATCGCTCGATAGCGCGGCGCAAGCAAGGGCAGCACGTCGCGGTATTCGTCCCACGATCGCGGCGTCTGGTGCAGCAGCAGCACCGGCGCACCGCGGCCTGCAATCGCGCAGTGAATCGTTCCCCCGGGAACTTCGATGTAGCGGTGCTCGATCATCGTTGCGCTGCTGTCGCGGCTTGCGTCGCGCAGGCGACAGAGAGCACCGACTCCGCGCCCACCCGCGCAAGACCGGACCGTCGACCTAGAACGGGATGTCGTCGTCCATGTCGTCGAAGCCCGACGCCGGCGGCTTGGTCGGCGCCGCCGGCTTGCCCGCGGCCGGACGCTGCGTCGGGCGCGCTGCGCCTTCGCCGCCGCCGTAGCTGCGTGATCCGCCTTCGTCGCCGCCGCCCATGCCTTCGCGGCCGCCGAGCATCTGCATGTTTTCGGCAATCACCTCGGTCGTGTACTTCTCGACGCCGTCCTTGTCGGTCCACTTGCGCGTCTTCAGGCGCCCTTCGACGTACACCGAACGGCCCTTCTTCAGGTACTCGCCGGCGATTTCGGCCAGCCGGTCGTAGAAGACGACGCGGTGCCATTCGGTCTCCTCGACCTTCTCGCCGCTCGTCTTGTCTTTCCAATTGCGCGAGGTCGCGATGGTCAGGTTGCAGATCGCCGCACCGCTGGTCGTATAGCGCACCTCGGGGTCGCGACCGAGATTGCCGATGAGGATGACTTTGTTGATCGAGGCCATGGCTGTCTCCGGGCTTGCGCGCGATGCGAAAACAACGATGATAGCGGCGCGCATTTCGCGCCGACTGAAGCCTGCGTTCGGACGTTTTCAACCTGTTCGGCCTCGGGGCTGACCAGAATGGAGATCAGCCGGCGCGCTCCGCGCCACGCAGGCTTGCTCATCGACTCAGGAGGTCATCATGGCAAAGGTTCTCGTTCTCTACTACAGCAGCTACGGTCACATTGAGACCATGGCCTCGGCGATCGCCGAGGGCGCGCGTTCGGCGGGCGCCGACGTCAGCGTCAAGCGGGTGCCGGAACTGGTGCCGCGCGAGGTGGCGGAGCAGTCGCACTTCAAGCTCGACCAGGCCGCGCCGGTGGCCACGGTCGACGAGTTGCCGTCGTACGACGCGATCATCGTCGGCACCCCGACGCGCTTCGGCAACATGACGGCGCAGATGAAGAACTTCCTCGACCAGACCGGCGCGCTGTGGGCCGGCGGCAAGCTGGTCGGCAAGGTCGGCTCGGTATTCACCTCCACCGCCACCCAGCACGGCGGCCAGGAGAGCACGATCCTGTCGACGCATACGGTGCTGCTGCACCACGGCATGGTCATCGTCGGGCTGCCCTACACCTTCGCCGGGCAGATGATCCAGGGCGAGGTCAGCGGCGGCAGCCCGTACGGCGCCTCGACGATCGCCGCCGGCGACGGATCGCGGCAGCCGTCGCAGAACGAACTCGACGGCGCGCGCTTCCAGGGCCGGCACGTGGCCGAGATCGCGGCCAAACTGGCACGCGCCTGATCCCGCGCGCGCACCGGCCGCGCAGGCGCGGCGCCACTCAGCCCAGGCGCATCGCGTTGCGACCTGCGCCCTTGGCGCGATAGAGCGCACCGTCGGCGCGGCGCACGATGTCGTCGACCGGTTCGTGACGGTCGCCGAAGAGCGTCGCCCCCAGGCTGGCGGTGTGAACCCAGCCGTCGGCTTGCGTCGGCCGTGCCAGCGCGGCGAGGATCTTTTCGCCCACGCGCTGCGCCAGCAGCGTCGCGGGCTCGCGACCGCTCTCGAAGTCGGCAAGCAGGATCACGAACTCGTCGCCACCGAAGCGCGCCACCGTGTCCACCGCCCGCACACAGCCGCGCAGCCGCTCGGCGACGGTGCGCAGCAGGCGGTCGCCCGCCTCATGGCCCTGGCGATCGTTGATCGCCTTGAAGTCGTCGAGGTCGAGGTAGAGCAGCGCGTTCAGCCGCTGCGAGCGCGTCAGGCTGCAGGTGAGCGCCTGCGCGATGCGGCTCATCATCACACGGCGGTTCGGCAGGTCGGTCAGCATGTCGTGGTCGGCCAGCCGCTGCAGCGCCTCCTCGGCGTGCCTGCGCTCGGTCACGTCGCGCAGGTTGAGCACGAGGCCGCCTACGGCGTCGTCGGCCAGACAATTGTTCGCCAGCACCGCGAGATAGCGCCAGCCACCGTCCGCATGCGCGGCGCGCAGCGTCGTCTCGACCCCGGAATTGCGCTCGTCGAGCACGTTGGCGAACTCGGCACGGGCGGCCGCGGCATCGTCGGGATGCAGCCAGTCGAACAAGACGGCACCCTGCAGCGCCTGCGGCGCGCAGCCGAGCATTTGTTGCGAGGCCGGGCTGGCGTAGGCGATTCGCCCCGAAGCGTCGCAGACGACGGTCAGGCCCTGCGCCTTCTCTGTCATCGCGCGAAAGCGCCGCTCGCTCATCTCGAGGGAGCGCTGAATCGCGCGCTCGCCCGTGATGTCTTCCACCGTTCCTTCGAAGAACAGCACCTCGCCATCGGCGTCGCGCACGACGTGTGCGTTCTCGCGGATCCAGATCCGCTCGCGGGTCTTGTGGCGGTAGACCTCGGAGACGAAGTCGACGACGTGGCCGTCGCGTTCGAGCCGGCGCGCGAACTCGGCGCGCTGCGCCGCATCCACGTACCATTCGCGCCCGATGTCGCCCACTTCGGCGAGCATCTCGGCCTCGTCGGCATAGCCGTTCAGGCGCACCAGTGCCGCGTTGGCGCGCAACTGCCGGCCCGCCGGGCTGGAACGGTAGGCGCCGATCGGCAGCAGTTCGAAAAGGGTCGAGAAATCGGTCGTCGGCATCGGCTGGGTGATGCGTCTGGGCGTGCGCCGGCCCACGCCGGGGCGGCGATGTGCCGTAATGTATCGGCCGCCGGGAGGGTGGACTTGAGCCGGCGGCAATCCGGGGCTTGCGCGCGACCCGCTCGCTTACCATCGCGCCCTACCGTCCGCCGCCCCGTCCGTGAACCCTGCCGAGAACGACCTCCGCCCGATCACCCTGCTGCAGGAGGTCTTCGGCTACCCCGCATTCCGCGGTGCGCAGCAGGCGATCGTCGACCACGTCTGCGCCGACGGCGACGCGCTCGTGCTGATGCCCACCGGCGGCGGCAAGAGCCTGTGCTACCAGTTGCCGGCGATCGCACGCCACCGCGCCGGGCGCGGCCTCACGCTCGTCGTCAGCCCATTGATCGCGCTGATGCACGACCAGGTCGGCGCGCTCGAGGAGGCCGGCGTGCACGCGGCCTTCCTCAATTCGAGCCTCGCCGCCGACGCGGCCGC
>CAZVNC010000220.1:0-5032 GCA_964628305.1 uncultured Ideonella sp. | reverse complement strand
CGGCATGAACGTGGTCGGCGACCTCTTTGGCGCCGGCAAGATGTTCCTGCCGCAAGTCGTCAAGAGCGCGCGCGTGATGAAGCAGGCCGTCGCCCACCTGCTGCCCTACATCGAGGAGGAAAAGCGCCTGCACATAGAAGCCGGCGGCGAGGCGCGCGCGAAAGGCAAGCTCGTCGTCGCGACGGTCAAGGGCGACGTGCACGACATTGGCAAGAACATCGTCACCGTCGTCCTGCAGTGCAACAACTTCGAGGTCGTCAACATGGGCGTGATGGTGCCCTGCCAGGACATCCTGGCCAAGGCCAAGGCCGAAGGCGCGGACATGGTCGGCCTGTCGGGCCTGATCACGCCGAGCCTCGAGGAGATGCAGCACGTCGCCGCCGAGATGCAGCGCGACCCCTACTTCACCGAGCGGCGCATCCCGCTCTTGATCGGCGGCGCGACGACGAGCCGGGTGCACACCGCTGTCAAGGTCGCGCCGCACTACGACGGGCCGGTCGTCTACGTGCCCGACGCGAGCCGCAGCGTCGGCGTCTGCAGCGATCTGCTGAGCGAGGAACGCTCGGCCGCCTTCATTGCCGACATAGCTGTCGACTACGAGCGCGTTCGTACGCTGCACGCAAACCGCAAGGTCACGCCGCTCGTCTCGCACGCGCAGGCGCGCGCCAACAAGACGCCGATCGTGTGGCAAGGCTACACGCCGCCGAAGCCGAAGTTCATCGGCCGCCGCGAGTTCCGCAACTACGACCTCGCCGAGCTGGCGGCCTGCATCGACTGGGGGCCGTTGTTCCAGACCTGGGATCTGGCCGGGCGCTTCCCGGCGATCCTCACCGACGACGTCGTCGGCCCCGCCGCCAGCCGCGTGTTCGAGGACGCGCAGGCGATGCTGAGGAAGTTGATCGAAGGCCGCTGGCTGACGGCATGCGGCGTGATCGGCCTGTATCCGGCCAACACGGTCGACGACGACGTGATCGAGATCTACACCGACGTAACGCGCAGCGAGGTGCTGATGCACTGGGCGCCGCTGCGCATGCAAAGCGTGCGGCCGGTGATCACGGCCGAGGACGGCAGCCAGGTGACGCGCCCAAACCGCTGCCTCGCCGATTTCATCGCGCCGAAGTCCAGCGGCCTGGCCGACTACATCGGACTCTTTGCCGTCACCGCCGGAATTGGCGTCGAGAAGAAGGAGAAGGAATTTCTCGCCGAACTCGACGACTACAGCGCGATCATGTTCAAGGCGCTCGCCGACCGCCTGGCCGAAGCGTTTGCCGAGCGGCTGCACCAGCGCGTGCGCACCGAGTTCTGGGGCTATGCGCCGAGCGAGGCGCTGAGCGTCGAGCAGCTCGTCGCCGAGCGCTACGTCGGCATCCGCCCCGCGCCGGGCTATCCGGCCTGCCCGGATCACGGCGTCAAGCGCGACCTGTTTCGCGTCCTCGCGGCGCCCGAGGTCGGCATCGAACTGACCGAAAGCCTCGCGATGCAGCCGGCGGCGAGCGTCAGCGGCTTCTACTTCTCGCACCCCGAGTCGTGCTACTTCAACGTCGGCCGGATCGGGCCCGACCAGTTGCGCGAATGGGCGACGCACGCGGGGCGCGATCTGGCGCAGGCTGAACGCGCGCTCGCCGCGAACCTGTAGCCGGTGCTCTTTCGGGCGGCGCGGCAGCGCGCGCCGAGTCCGTCCCCGCCTTGGCCCCGGGATCGTGCCTTCGCACATCCCGTTGCAACCGACGCAGCGCCGACTCGGTCCGCAACATCGCGTCACATTCGCTCGCTCATGCTTGCGTCGGTGGCTGCCGAAATGCCAAGTGTTCACGCCACGCCGGACGGCGCGCGTCGAACATCCGCCTGACGAACCCGAAACGTGCACGGCGCACGCCGGGTCGCGGCGACGGTATGCGGGGGGACCGAACTTGAACACCATCCATTGGGACCGGGCGCGCATCGAGCGTCTCGTGCGTGCCGGCGCGGCAGCCCTGCTCGTGTCCGTACTCGCGGCCTGCGGCGGGGGCGGCGCAAGCGACGCCAGCGGCCCGATCGCGTCGGCGGATCCCGGCTCGGGCAGTACCGGCTCGGCAGGCGGT
This sequence comes from uncultured Ideonella sp., assembly GCA_964628305.1. Taxonomy (GTDB): domain Bacteria; phylum Pseudomonadota; class Gammaproteobacteria; order Burkholderiales; family Burkholderiaceae_C; genus CAIKUF01. Next base: position 2,951 of record CAZVNC010000220.1, on the reverse strand, counting down.
ACAGGAACGGCTGGACCGGGCGAGAACCCGGCTGCCGCGTTGCCAGCGTCCCGAGCTGACGCGCGGCGCTTCCTGGCACAGGCGACGTTCGGGCCGACCGAGCCTGAGGTCGATCACCTGATGAAGGTCGGCTACGGCGCCTGGATCGACGAGCAGTTCGCGAAGCCGCAGAAGCTGCACCGCAGCTACTGGGACGCCGAGAACAAGGCGATCAAGAAGCTGGATGCGAATCGCTCGGCCGGCCAGCGCGAGGTGCTCGACAGCTTCTATCAGCAGGCGTTGAAGGGCGACGACCAGTTGCGCCAGCGCGTGGCCTTCGCGCTGTCCGAGATCTTCGTCGTCTCGATGGTCGCCGACGGTCTGGGCGGCGACAAGGGTCAGGGCGTCGCCGGCTACCTCGACATGCTCGGCCGCAACGCGTTCGGCAACTACCGCACGCTGATCGAGGACGTGTCGCGCCATCCGATGATGGGCATCTACCTGTCGCACCTGCGCAATGCGAAGGAAGACCCTGCCAAGGGCCGCGTGCCCGACGAGAACTTCGCGCGCGAGGTGATGCAGCTGTTCTCGATCGGCCTGGTCCAGCTGAATGCCGACGGCAGCCCGAAGCTGAACCTGGACGGCAAGCCGATCGAGACCTACGGGCCGAAGGACATCGCCGGCCTCGCGAAGGTCTTCACCGGCTGGAGCTGGGACGGGCCCGACACCGGCGACGCCCGCTACCACGGCTGGGGCGCGGAATGGGCCGATCCGGCGCGCTACTACACATCGATGCAGGGCTACACGCAGTTTCATTCGATCTCCGAGAAGCGCTTCCTCGGCGCCAAGGTGCCGGCGCAGACGCGCGCCGACCCGTATGCGAGCCTGACGACGGCGATGGACACGCTCGCCGCGCACCCGAATGTCGGGCCCTTCCTCGGCAGGCAGTTGATCCAGCGGCTCGTGACGAGCAACCCGAGCCCGGCCTACGTCGGCCGCGTGTCAGCGGCCTTCGGCAGCGGCGGTGACATGAAAGCGATGCTGCGCGCCGTGCTGCTCGACCCCGAGGCGCGCGACGCGAAGCTCGCGGCCGGCCAGAGCTACGGCAAGCTGCGCGAGCCGGTGCTGCGCCTGACGGCGCTGCTGCGCGCGTTCGATGCCACCTCAGACAGCGCGAAGTACCTGATCGGCACCACCGACGACGCCGGCAGCCAGCTCGGCCAGACGCCGATGCGCTCGCCGTCGGTCTTCAACTTCTACCGGCCGGGTTACGTGCCGCCGAACACGAAGGCCGGCAAGCAGGGCCTGGCCGTCCCCGAGATGCAGATCACCCACGAGACGACCGTCGCCGGCTACGCCAACTACATGATCAGCGGCGTGATGTACGGCTTCGGCCAGAACGGCGTCGACTGGCAGGCCAAACGGCGCGACGTGCAGCTCGACACCGCCCCGCTGCTCGCGAATGTCGACAAGAGCGAAGCGCTGGCCGACCTCGTCCTCGCCCGGCTCCTCGGTCCGGCGCCAAACGACGCGCTCAGAACCGAGATCGTCGCCGCCGTCGACTCGATCGCGTTGCCTGAACTCAAACCCGACGGCAGCAACAAGGACTGGGTCGAGACATCGAAGAAGTACCGCGTCAGTGCCGCGCTCGCGATCGCGCTCGTGTCGCCCGAGTTCCTGATTCAGAAGTGAGCGCCGCAGCATGAGCAGACAACCCTCCAATGCATCGCGGCGCGCCTTCCTGCGCCGGCTCGGCGCCCTTTCGGCGACTTCGGTCGCGGCGCCGCTCGGCGTCAACCTGGCCGCGATCGGCAACGCCGCGGCGCAATCGGCCGGCGGCTACAAGGCGCTCGTCTGCGTCTTCATGCACGGCGGCAACGATGCCTACAACACCGTGCTCGCGACCGACGCCGAGTCGTGGAACCACTACCTTGCGGTGCGCGACGAGATCGCGCTGCGTGCGCCGGGCACGCCGCCGCTGCTGTCGGCCGGCGGCGGCTCGCCGGATCGCATGGGCGGCGTGCTCGCGATCGCACCGGCGCGCGCCCAGGGCCGCAGCTTCGCGCTTCATCCGGTGATGACCGGTGCGCGCGACCTGTTCGAAGCCAGGCGCCTGGCCATCGTCGCCAACGTCGGGCCGCTGCTGCGCCCGACCTCGAAGGCACAGTATTTCGACGACAAGTTCGCCAAGCCGGCGAAGCTCTTCTCGCACAACGACCAGGCATCGACCTGGCAGACCGGTTCGCCCGAAGGCGCGGTCGCCGGCTGGGGCGGTCGCGCCGCCGACCTGCTCGCCGCGAGCAACCGGCAGCCGGTGTTCACGAGCATCTCGACCTCGGGCAACGCAGTCTGGCTGGCGGGCAGCACGGTGCTGCAATACCAGGTCTCGAGCCGCGGCGCGATCCGCATCGGCAGCTGGGGCAACACGCTGTACGGCTCGGCCGAGGCGCTCGCGCGGATGCACAACGTGATGCGGCGGGCGCGCTCGGCTAACCTGTTAGAGCAGGATCACGCGGCGGTCGTCGGCCGCTCGATCGACGCCGAGGCGCGCCTGGGCGCCGCGCTGCCGGGCAATGACGTGGCGCCCTACGGCACGCCCGGAATGGCCGGCGACCAGGATCCGCTGCTGAAGTACGACAACCCGCTGTCCGGCCAGCCATCGACGAACCCGCTCGCGCAGCAGTTGCAGATCGTCGCCCGCATCGTCGGCGCGCGCGGCGCGCTCGGCGCGCAACGCCAGGTGTTCTTCGTCAGCATGGGCAATTTCGATAGCCACAGCGACCAGAGCCGGATGCAGGCCGACAACATGGCGCGCCTGTCGCACGGGTTGCGCTACTTCAACGACACGCTCGCCGCGATGGGCGTCGGCAACGACGTGACGACCTTCACCGCATCCGACTTCGGCCGCACCTTCACGAGCAACGGCGACGGCACCGACCACGGCTGGGGCGCGCACCACTTCGTGATGGGCG
>CAZVNC010000219.1:0-5036 GCA_964628305.1 uncultured Ideonella sp. | reverse complement strand
ACGTCACCGAGATCCATCCGCAGCAATGCGCCTTCGTCGCGACGCTCGCCGAGCGCCTCGAGCGCGGCGCGGCCTTCTTCATCGACTACGGCTTCCCCGAGGCCGAGTACTACCACCCGCAGCGTCGCGGCGGCACGCTGATGTGCCACCGTGCGCACCGCGCCGACGCCGACCCGCTCGTCGATGTCGGAGAGAAGGACATTACCGCGCACGTCAACTTCACCGCGATCGCGCTCGCCGCGCAGGACGCCGGGATGGAGGTGCTGGGCTACACCTCGCAGGGGCGCTTCCTCTTCAACTGCGGCCTGCTCGCGATGCTGCAATCAGCGAGCCTCGCGACGCGCACGCACGCTAGGCGTCTGCTCGACGAGCACGAGATGGGGGAGTTGTTCAAGGTAATCGGGTTCGCGCGCGGATGCAGCTTCGACGCGGTCGGGTTTGTCGAGGGGGATCGGAGTCACACGCTGTAGTTGTTCCCTCCGTGCTTTGCCGAGGTGGCGAAGTCGGTGCCGTCGTGCCGAGGTCGGCGCGGCAAGGGCCCGCCCGGCCAGGCCGCGACGCTTCGATGCGGTGCCCGCCCTGCGGGCGGGTTCCCTGCGATGCTCAGGCCCACGGCCCCGTCGCGAAACTCGCTGCGCTCACTGGCGTTCGCTACGCTCAGACAGGCGCGCCGAGTCAGATCACGAGGCGCGCTGAAGCGCGCGGGCCGTGACCCTTCCGCTTCTCGGCGCCGCATAGGCGCGCCGCGACTTGGCCGGGCGGGCCCTCGCTGAGGCGTTGGCTCTCCGCGAAGAAGGCTTTTGGAGTTCATCCGCCTTGCCCGTGACCCCTGCGAGGCCGCGGCGTGACTTCGCGTTGTGCTGGTGCGTCGAATGCCCGTTGAGAGCGACGCGGACCTGCACCGCGATGTCCACTGAAAGTTTACAATTTCAGTTTCTAAAGCTGAATCAGTAAATCAATGTTCGAACGCCACGCCCGTACCCGCGTGCTGCGCCTTGCGCGCGGCTTTCCGGTGGTCGTGCTGACGGGGCCGCGGCAATCGGGCAAGACGACGCTGGCGCGCGCCGCTTTCCCCGGCCATGCCTACGTCTCGCTCGAAGACCCGGACGTGCGCGAGCGTGTCGCGGCCGACCCGCGCGGCTTCCTGTCCCAGCACCGCGGCGGCCTGCTGATCGACGAGGTGCAGCGCGTGCCGGCGCTGCTCTCGTATCTGCAGACGGCGGTCGATTCAGGCTCGGGCATGGGCCGGGTGGTGCTTACCGGCTCGCAGAACCTGCTGCTGTCGGCGGCAGTGAGCCAGAGCCTGGCCGGGCGGGCGGGCTATCTCGAGTTGCTGCCGCTGGCCTATGCCGAGGCGCACGCCGCCTTCGATCGGCTGTCGCTCGACGAGTGGTTGGTCGCCGGCGCGTACCCGGCGCTCCATTCCCGCGACGTCGCGCATGCCGACTGGCACGCAAGCTACATCGCCACCTATGTCGAGCGCGACGTGCGGCAGATCAGCCGCATCGCCGATTTGCTGCATTTCCAGCGCTTCATGCGGCTCATGGCCGCGCGCACCGGACAGATGCTCAACCTGAACGCGGTGGCCAACGACCTGGGCATCGCGCAAACCACCGCGCGTGACTGGCTGGCGGTGCTGGAATCGAGCTACATCACCTTTCGGCTGCCGCCCTACCACGGCAACTTCGGCAAGCGGCTCGTGAAGACGCCCAAGCTGTACTTCCACGACACCGGCATCGCCGCCTGGCTGCTCGGCATCAAGAAGGCCGAGGCGATGGCGATCCACCCGATGCGCGGCGCGCTGTTCGAGAACATGCTCGTCGCCGAGTACCTGAAGTACCTGCGCCACCACGGCGTTGCGCATTCGATCCACTTCTGGCGCGACAACACCGGCAATGAAGTCGACCTGCTGATCGAGCGCGCGGGCGAACTCTGGCCGGTGGAGATGAAGTCCGGCGCCACCTTGCAGCGCGACTGGTTGCGCGGCCTCCACACCTGGCAGCGCCACGCCGCGTCGGCCCGGCAGGGCGCGCCGATGCTGATCAGCGCCGCGCCGGGAAACTTCAGCTACGAAGGCGTGGCGGTCGCGCACTGGCGCGACGCCTTGCGTGGGCTTGTGCCGCAGCCGGTGTAGCCAGGCGTCGGCGTTGGCGAAAGGGAGGTCTCGGCGCAGCCCGCTTTCACAACCGTCGCGCAAGCCGCATCAGGCAACTGTCGTTCGAGAGCCGGCGGACAAGAGCAGCAGATACCGCTCCCAGCCGCCGCACTACCTTCTGCGCGCCCCGCGCGCCTTGTCCAGCGCGACCCAGGTGTCATTGCCGACGATGCCGTCGACGTCGAGATTGTTCGCGCTCTGGAATGCCGCTACCGCGACCTCGGTGCCGGGGCCGAAGTCGGCGTCGACGGCGAGCATGAAGCCGAGCTTGCGCAAGGCGCGTTGCAGCTCGGTGACCGCAGCGCCTTTCGAGCCGCGTCTGAGGACAGGGCGCCCGCCGGCGGGCGGCGCCTCGCCGGCCAGCACGAAGCCTTCGAGCCGCGCGATCGCCGTCTTTGCCTTCGTCGTGTAGCGGCGCCTGTCCTCCAGCCCGTTGCTGCCGCCGTTCACCAGCTTCGTCACTTCGACGATGTCGTCGCGATCGCAGGCGGCGTTGATCTTCCTTCGCTTCCAGTACTCGCAGGCGATCTTGAGCGACAGCACGGGTTCGGCGGCGAGCTCCGGGTCCTGCTCGAGGCCGACGCCGAGGATCGCCCCCAGCTCGCGATAGTTGGCGCGGCCGGTGAGCTGCAGCAGCCCGCGCCCCTTGTAGCGCGGCCCGTCGCCCGGCTGGTCGTTGCCGAGGTCGGCGCGGCCTTCGTAGCGCTCGCCCGAAGCGAACTCTTCGGTAGTTCGAAAGCCGGCCGACTCGTGGCAGGTCTGGCCGAGGAAATGCGCGATCCGCAGCCGGCTGTCGATGCGGTAAGACTCGAGCGTCTCGGCAAGCACCGCGCCGACTGCCGAGATGATCGCGTCTTGCCGCTGGAACAGCTCGCCGCTGAAGTGCGGCGCGACCTCGCGCATGGTTTGGGCATCGACCTGGATCATGCATTTCTCCTCTGGAGTGGCGGCCGATCAGCAGCCCCGCGTCGGGGCGGGAGCAAGCTCGACCGGTGCGGATCGCACTCTGGGGCCGGCGCGGGCCGGCTGGCAATCCCTAGCTTCCCCACCTCACGCCGACCAAAACGCAACGCCGCTTGCGATGGGTTCGCTCAGGGCAGATCGAACCCCTGCGGGTCATCGACGATGCCGGCGCGCTCGAACAGCTCCGGGCCGAGCGTCGAGGTCGCTGCACCCCTGCAAGGCAGGCTCGCAATGGGCCGGCCGTGCTTTTCGACGACGACGCCCGCCTTGCTGCCCCAACCACTGCCAATCGCCGAGTAGACGACGTAGCGGTAGGGCGGGTTCGCGAACGCGAGGTATGCGCCGCCGCCGCCGGAGAACATCAGACGGCCAGCGCGTGTCGAAGCGCGCCAATCGGCTTCGGCCGGCGGCAGTACGAAGGCGCTGCGTCCGGGCGCGCCGAAGCGGTATTGCACAACGCCGGCGTCCTTCGACAGATCGGCCGTGGCGCCAACGGACAGCAGTTTGCGCCCGGTGCTGCAGGCGAACAGGGTTGTCTCTTCGGCCATGCAGTGCGATGGGACCGATGCTTCACTCGCCGGTGCGTGCAGCGGCCAGACAGCGAACAACGCCGCAGCAAGGAAGGGCGGGCAAAGCGGCTGCGGCCTCGTATCGTTCATCGTCGGCGATCATAGATGCCCCAACCGATGCCGGGTGTCGGCGGCCGGCGATACGATGCGAGCCCCGACCGCGCCGGAGCGCCACGATGCCGAACCTGCTGAATCGCCAGACCCTCGCCGACCTGCTGCGCCGCACGGCGGCGCGTCTGCCGAACAAGGCGGCGATCCGCTGCGGCGATACCGCATGGACCTGGCACGAGTTCGATTCCGTCGCCGGCCGCTTGGCCGCCGGCCTGCAGGCGCAGGGCATCGTCGTCGGCGACCGCGTTGCGGTGCTGGCGCGCAACTCGCATGCGTTTGCCGCCTTGCGCTTCGCGCTGGCGCGCATCGGCGCGGTGCTCGTGCCGGTGAACTTCATGCTGAACGCCGACGAGGCGGCCTACATCCTGCGCCATTGCGGAGCCAGGCTGCTGGCCGTCGACAGCGCACTGGCAGCGCTCGGCAAGCAAGCGGCGGCGCTCGACACGCGCATCGAGCGGCTGCTGTGGCTGCCGTCCGAGCAGCCGAGCGAGCCGCTTGCCGGCGCATTGAGCTTCGACGAACTCGCGGCTTGCGAGAAGGCGCCGCAGGAGGCCGAGATCGGCCGCGACCATCTGCTGCAGATCGTCTACACCAGCGGCACCGAGTCGGCGCCGAAGGGCGCGATGCTGACGCACGGCGCGGTGATCGACCAGTACGTGAGCTGCATCGTCGACGGCGAGATGGCCGAAGGCGACAGCGTGCTGCACGCGCTGCCGCTGTACCACTGCGCGCAGCTCGACGTCTTCCTCGGGCCGTGCGTCTATCTCGGCTGCAGCAGCGTCATCACCGCCGCGCCGACGCCGGACAACGTGCTGCCGCTGATCGAGCGCCATCGGATCAGCGCCTTCTTCGCGCCGCCGACGGTCTGGATCGGCCTGCTGCGCTCGCCGCTGTTCGAGCAGTGCGACCTGTCGAGCCTGCGCAAGGGCTACTACGGCGCGTCGATCATGCCGGTCGCCGTGATGCGCGAACTGACCGAGCGGCTGCCGCAGATGAGGCTGTGGAACTTCTACGGCCAGACCGAGATCGCGCCGCTCGCGACCGTGCTCAAGCCCGAAGACCAGTTGCGCAAACCTGGGTCGGCCGGGCGACCGGTGCTCAACGTCGAGACGCGCGTCGTCGACGATGCAATGCGCGACGTGGCGCCCACGGCCTCACCCCGCGCGCCAGCGCAGCGCGCGCCGACATTGCCGCAGACGTTGCCCACAGAGGCCCCTAAAACCTACACTGCCCTCTCC
>CAZVNC010000218.1:0-5040 GCA_964628305.1 uncultured Ideonella sp. | reverse complement strand
CTCATGCGGCGCCTGCGCACGATCGTGCCATTCGCATTGCCTTGTCGTCGGCGCCCCGCCGCACTCGCTCGCTTCGATCCCCGCTGCGCGGTGCCCCTCTTTCGCGGCTCATGCGGCGATCGCCTCGAGCAGTTCGGTTTCGATCTCGATCTGCACGCGGTTCGATTGCAGCGCCGGGCCATCGATGAGAAAGGTGTCCTCGACGCGTTCGCCGAGTGTCGTGATCTTCGCGAGCTGAAGATTGACTTGGTATTTCGCGAGCACGCGCGCGATCGAGTAGAGCAGCCCGCTGCGGTCGCTCGCCGAGACGCCGAGCAGCCAGCGCTGGCCGCGTTCGTCGGGCCGCAGGGTGACGCGCGGCGTGACTGGAAAGCTCTTCACGCGGCGCGAAACGCGCCCGCGCCGCGGCTCGGGCAGCGGCCCGGTCGCGTCGAGCGCCTGCGCGAGCTGGGTCTCGACGATCGGAATCAGGTCGCGGTAGTCGAGTTCGGGATGTGGGCTGATGACCTGGAAGGTGTCGAGCGCATAGGCGCTGCGCGAGGTGTGCACCTTGGCGTCGACGATGTCGAAAGCGGTGTTGTCGAAATAGCCGCAGATGCGGGCGAAGAGGTCGGGGCGGTCGGGCGCATAGACGAGCACCTGCAGGCCCTCGCCGAGCGGCGAGGCCCGTGCCCGCACGATTGGCACGCTGCTGTCGACGAGGCCGCGCAGCACGCGCGCGTGCCAGGCGATGTCGCCGGCGTCGTGGCGCGAGAAGTAGCTCAGCTCCAAGGTCGCCCAGAGCTGTACTTCGGCGCCGCGCGGCACCGCCAGCAGATTGAGCAGATTGCGTGCCTCGTGCTTGCGGGTCTCGATCTCGGCGTCCAGGTTGATGTGCTCGCCGCCGAGGGCGCGAAGACCGAGGCGGTACAGATCCTCGAGCAGCTTGCCCTTCCACGCGTTCCAGACCTTCGGACTCGTGCCGCGCACGTCGGCCACTGTCAGCAGGTAGAGGGCGGTCAGCTCGCGTTCGCCGCCGACCTCGCGCACGAAGGCGTTGATCACATCCGGGTCGCTCAGGTCCTCCTTCTGCGCGACGCGGCTCATCAACAGATGCTTGCGAACCAGCAGTTCGATCAGCGCGGCGTCGTCGCCGACTATCGCGTGCTCGCGGCAGAAGCGCCGCACCGCGATCGCGCCGAGCGCGGAGTGATCGCCGCCGCGGCCCTTGGCGACGTCGTGGAACAGGGCCGCGATGTAGAGCACCCAGGGGCGGTCGAACTGCGCCGCGAGCTGCGAGCAGAACGGGTACTCGTGCGTGTGCTCCGGGATCAGGAAGCGGCGCACGTTGCGCAGCACCATCAGGATGTGCTGGTCGACGGTGTAGACATGGAACAGGTCGTGCTGCATGCGTCCGACAATGCGCCGGAACACCCACAGGTAGCGCCCGAGCACGCTCGTCTGGTTCATCAGCCGAAAGGCGTGCGTCTGGCCCTCCGGGGCCTGCAGGATCTGGCGAAACAGCGCGCGGTTCGCCGGGTCGCGGCGCCAGGCCGCGTCCATCACCTTGCGCGCGTTGTAGAGCGCGCGCAGCGTGCGCGCCGAAAGACCCTTGATGCCGGGAGTGTCCTGGTAGAGCAGGAAAGACTCCAGGATCGCCGTCGGCTCACGGAGGTAGAGATCGTCGCTCGCCACCTCGAGCATGCCGCCGCGGTCGAAGAAGCGCGCATTGATCGGCCGCATCGGCGCGTTCGCCGAGCCGCGCACGCGCTCCTCGATGTTCTGCATCACGATCTGGTTCAACTGCCGGACCGCCTTCGCCGCCCAGTAGTAGCGCCGCATCAGCAGTTCCGAGGCGAGCGTGTGGTCGGTCGCCTTGTATCCGAAGCTTTCGGCAACGGCGGTCTGCAGGTCGAACACGAGGCGGTCCTCGCGCCGCCCGGCGATCAGGTGCAGCCGGGCGCGAATCAGCTTGATCAGGCCCTCGTTGTGCTTGAGCTGGCGCGCCTCGAACGCGGTGATCAGGCCGCTGGCGGCGAGTTCGGTCCAGTTGCGGCCGAGATCCGCGGCGCGCGCGACCCAGATCACGAGTTGCAGGTCGCGCAGGCCGCCCGGGCTTTCCTTGCAGTTGGGTTCGAGCGCGTAGGGCGTGTCCTCGAACTTCAGGTGGCGCTGGCGCATCTCGAGCGTCTTGGCGACGAAGAAGGCCTTCGCGTCCATCGCTGCCGTGTTGGCGATGCGAAAGGTCGAAAACACGCGCCGCGAGCCGCACAGGAAGCGCGATTCGAGCAGCGATGTCTGCACCGTCACGTCGCGCTGGCCCTCGGCGACGCATTCGTCGACCGTGCGCACGCTGGAGCTGATCTCGAGGCCGCTGTCCCAGCAGGCGGAGATGAAGCGCTCGATCGCCTCCTTGCGGTCGCCGCCGTCCTCGGCCAGATCCGCGCCGCGGCCGGGCGGCAGCAGCACGAGGACATCGACGTCGGAGTAGGGGAACAGTTCGCCGCGGCCGTAGCCGCCGACGGCGATCAGCGCCGCGTCATCCGGCATGCCGGTGCGCTCCCAGAGTGCGACGAGATTGCGGTCGACCTGGCGCGTCAAGGCGCGCAGCAGGCGGGCCGCCGCGGTCGCGCTCGCGCGCGCAGCACGGAACTCCTCGAGCAGCGCCGCCTTGCCGTCGCGAAAGCGGGTGCGAAGCTCGGCGAAAGTCGGTTCTGCCGTCGCCGACGGCACGGCAGACATTGCGATCAGACGGCGAGCGCCGTGCGCGCGACGAAGGCCGGCGGCGCCGGCGTGCCGTCGGAGACGGTCAGGACCTCGTAGCCGGTGTCGGTGACGAGCACCGTGTGCTCCCACTGGGCCGAAAGCGAACGGTCCCGGGTGACGATGGTCCAGCCGTCGCCGGCCTCGCGGATCTCGCGCCGGCCGGCGTTGATCATCGGCTCGATCGTGAAGATCATGCCCGGGGCGAGTTCCTCGAGCGTGCCCGGCCGGCCGTAGTGCAGCACCTGAGGTTCTTCATGAAAGCGCGTGCCGATGCCGTGGCCGCAGAACTCGCGCACGACCGAGAAGCCGGCCCCCTCGGCGAAGGTCTGGATCGCGTGGCCGATGTCGCCCAGATGCGCGCCGGGGCGCACCTTGACGATGCCTTTCCACATCGCGTCGTAGGTGAACTGGCACAGCCGCCTGGCGGCGATCGATCCTTCGCCGACGATGAACATGCGGCTCGTGTCGCCGTGCCATCCGTCCTTGATGACGGTGATGTCGATGTTCACGATGTCGCCGTTCTTCAACACGCGATCGCCCGGAATGCCGTGGCAGACCTGATGGTTGATCGAGGTGCAGATCGACTTCGGGTACGGCTGGTAGCCGGCCGGCGCGTAATTCAGCGGCGCCGGAATCGCCTTCTGCACGTTCACGATGTGGTCGTGCGACAGGCGGTCGAGTTCGTCGGTCGTGACTCCCGCGCGCACGTGCGGCGTCAGCATGTCCAGCACTTCGGCGGCCAGCCGGCCGGCGACGCGCATCGCGGCGATATCGGCGCCGGTCTTCAGAGTGATCGTCATTGCTCGGAATTATGTCGTTGGCACACTCGTTTCGCGCTGTGTCTGAGCGGTGCCGCGTCAGGCTTCGCCATCACGCAGCGCGGGCCGCATTGTCTCACCCGCCCCGTAAAATCGCGGGCGTCCGCCGCAGCGACCCAGCCCGAGCCGCGGCCATTCTGCCCTTTCCGTCGCTGCCTTCGCCGCCGCGATGCCTGCCGTTCCCTCGAGCCCGATCAGCGTGACATCCACTCCCAAGCATCTGCGCCACTTCGAGGGTGGCAACGCCGTCTCCGGATTTCGCCTGCAGGCCCTGCTGCCGCGCTTGCAGGCGGTCTGCGAGCGCGTCGTCGGGCTCGACGCGCGCCATGTGCACTGGGTTTCGAGCGATGCGATGCTCAGCGGCGCCGAGGCGGACCGTCTTGCCGCGCTGCTGCACTACGGCGAGCCAAGCCGCGCGCCAGACGGCGATGCATTGATCGTCGTCGCGCCGCGCCTGGGGACGGTCTCGCCGTGGGCGTCGAAAGCGACCGACATCGCCCACAACTGCGGCCTGCCGGTTCATCGCATCGAGCGCGTCACCGAGTGGCGGCTTGCGTTGCGCGGCGGTCTGCTCGCCGGCAAGAAGGCGCTCTCGAAGGCCGAGCTAGACGCCTGCGCCGCGTTGCTTCACGACCGCATGACCGAGAGCGTGCTCTTCGAGCGCGAGGACGCACGCCGCCTGTTCGATGTGAAGCCGGGTCAGGCCATGGTGCATGTGCCGCTCGGCGCGCGCGGACGCAGCGCGCTCGCCGACGCCAACGCCGAATTCGGGCTCGCGTTGTCGGACGACGAGATCGACTATCTGGCCGACGCCTTCGGCGCCCAGGGTCGCGACCCGACCGATGTCGAGCTGATGATGTTCGCGCAGGCCAACAGCGAGCATTGCCGGCACAAGATCTTCAACGCGCGCTTCAGGATCGACGGCCGCGAGCAGGAACACTCGATGTTCCAGATGATCCGGCACACGCACGCGGCAGCAGCGCAGCGAACCATAGTCGCCTACAGCGACAACGCTTCGGTGATGCAGGGCAGCGAGGTCGAGCGCTGGGCGCCCGAGGGCTACACGAATGCGCCGCGCTACGGCGCACGCCGCGAGACGGTGCACGTGCTGATGAAGGTCGAGACGCACAATCATCCGACCGCGATCTCGCCGTTTCCAGGTGCCGCGACCGGCGCCGGGGGCGAGATCCGCGATGAAGGCGCGACCGGCCGCGGATCGCGCCCGAAGGCAGGGCTGACCGGCTTTTCGGTCTCGAACCTGCACCTGCCGCAGACCGACGAGCGCTGGGAGAAGCATGCGATCGGCCGGCCGGCGCACATCGCGAGCGCGCTGAGAATCATGATCGACGGGCCGCTCGGCGGGGCGGCGTTCAACAACGAATTCGGCCGGCCCAACCTGCTCGGCTACTTTCGCGTCTTCGAGCAGCGTGTGGCCGGCGTTGCGCGCGGCTACCACAAGCCGATCATGATCGCCGGC
>CAZVNC010000217.1:0-5043 GCA_964628305.1 uncultured Ideonella sp. | reverse complement strand
ATGAGCCGCGAAAGAGGGGCCCCGCGCAGCGGGGATCGAAGCGAGCGAATGCGGCAAGGCGCCGACGACACGGTGCTGCCAATGGCACGATCCAGCGGAGGCGCCGCATGACAACCCAGATCGTCTCGCTCGAACTGCAACGCTGGATCGACGAGCAGACCGCGAACGGCGTTGCGGCCGAGGCCGTGCTCGAAGCGATGATCACGAGCGGCTGGCGGCGCGAGGTCGCGCGCGGTGCGTTGCGCGCAGCGCTCGAGGCCCAGCAGAAGGCGCAGCGCGAATCCAGCGTGGCGCCCGCCCACCTGCCCGAGCCGCAGGTCGCGGAGGGCGCGCACCGCGTCGCGGCAGGCGATCGCGAGGTCCTGATCGTCAGCACGCTGCGCGCGCCGCGCGTGATCGTGTTCGCCGACTTGCTCGCCGCCGACGAGTGCGACGAACTCGTCGCCCTCGCGCGCGAACGGCTCGCGCGCTCCGAGACCGTGCACAGCGAGACCGGCGGCACCGAGATCAACACCGCGCGCACGAGCGACGGCATGTTCTTCGCGCGCGCCGAGAACGCGCTCGTCGGGCGCATCGAGGCGCGCATCGCGGCGCTGCTGAACTGGCCGGTCGATCACGGCGAGGGTCTGCAGGTGCTGCGCTATTCGCCGGGTGCCGAGTACCGGCCGCACTACGACTATTTCGACCCCGCCGATCCGGGCACGGCCCTGCTCCTGAGGCGCGGCGGGCAGCGCGTCGCATCGCTCGTGTTGGACCTGAACACGCCGCCGGGGGGCGCCGCGACGACCTTTCCCGACGCCGGTTTCGCCGTCGCGCCGCGGCGCGGCGCGGCGGTCTTCTTCAGCTACGACCGGCCGCACCCCGACACGCGCACGCTGCACGGCGGCGCGCCGGTGCTCGAAGGCGAGAAGTGGGTCGCGACCAAGTGGTTGCGCGCGGGGCGCTTCGATTGACGATCCGACGGGAGGCCGATGGCTGCGACTGAGACCCTGCCGCTTGCCGGCATCCGCGTGCTCGACCTGACGAAGCTGCTGCCGGGACCGCTGGCGACGCTGCGCTTGCGCGAACTCGGCGCCGAAGTCGTGAAGATCGAAGGCCCGAGCGAGCAGGGCCAGGACGACGGCGCGCGTCACATGCTGCGCACGCCGGCCGAGATCAAGAGCGGCGAGCCGGGGCTGATGTTTCGCCGGCTCAACGCCGGCAAGCAGTTGCTGCGGCTCGACCTGCGCAGCGACGCCGGACGCGACGCGCTGCTCGGGACGGTGCGCAGTGCCGACGTCCTCCTCGAGGGTTTTCGCCCCGGCGTGATGGTGCGCCTCGGCCTCGGCTGGGACGTGCTGCGCGCGGCCAACCCGAGGCTCGTGATGTGCGCGATCTCCGGCTACGGGCAGCACGGCCCGTGGGCCGATCGCGCCGGGCACGACATCAACTACATCGCGATAGCCGGCGTGCTCGAACAGATCGCGACCGCAGACGGCGAGATCGCGCTGCCGAACTTCCAGATCGGCGACCTGCTCGGCGGCGCGCAGGCGGCCGTCTGCGGCGTGCTCGCTGCGCTGCTCGGCGTGCAGCGCGGCGGGGAAGGGCGCTTCGTCGATATCTCGATGACGCACGAAGTGGCGCGCCACAACGTGATCGCCGGCGTGCAGTTCGCGGCGACCGGCCACACCGCGCCGCCCGGGCGCGACCTGCTTTCGGGCGGCGCACCCTGCTATGGCGTCTACCGCACCGCAGACGGCCGCCATCTCGCGGTCGGCGCGCTGGAGCCGCAGTTCTGGTCCCGGCTGTGCGCCGCGATCGGCCGGCCGCAGTGGATCGATCAACACCACACGCGCGGTCTGCTGCCGGGCAGCGAAGCGGCACTCGCGCTGCGTGCCGAACTGGCGGCGGTGTTCGCGAGCCAGACGCTGGCGCATTGGTGGGCGCTGCTGGAGGCGGCCGACTGCTGCGTGACGCCCGTGCTGCGTCTGGACGAAGCGAAGACGCATCCGATATTTGCCGGGCATTGATCCCGGTCAGTCAACCGTTGCGAACGTCGCTCGTTGAGAGAGGAGGCTCGAAGAGCCTTTCACCTCAACCAAGGAATATCCATGACCTCGAAACTGATTTCGGCGCTTGCCGCCGCCGCCTTCGTCGCGACCTTTGCGATCCCGGCGCACGCCGCCGATGCGGCCGCGCCCGCCGCCACCGAAGCAGCCAAGACTGCCGACACCGCGAAGACCCATGACGCCACGAAGAGCACCAAGCACGCGAAGAGCACCAAGCACACCAAGGCCAGCAAGGAGCACAAGAGCGCGGCGCCGAAGGACAAGGCGGCCGAGGACAAGACCGCGAAGCCGGCGGGCTGAAGCACCGCAAGCTCAGCGCCTGATCGACGCGCCGGCAGCCGCCGGCGCGTTGTGTTTCGAGCCGCGGCTGATCGATCGGCGCAAGCGCTGGCGTAGGGTGATTGCCTTCCCGGCGATGGACGGGACGTCGTGCTTCAGACTTCGACCTTCTCCAGATGCCCCGGGACGCGCACCCGCCAGCCGAGTTCGTCCTGCACCCGGCTGCGCAGGGTGTCGGCCGCGCGCGGGTCGCCGTGGACGATGTAGGTCTGCGCCGGCGCCGCTTCGAAGCCGCGCAGCCACTGCATCAGCTCGTCGGCGTCGGCGTGCCCCGAGAAGCCCTGCAGATGGCTGACCTCGGCCTTGACGGCGACGTACTCGCCGAAGATCTTCACTTCGCGCGCGCCCTCGATCATCTTCGCGCCGCGTGTGCCCGGCACCTGGAAGCCGGGGAAAACGATGTGATGGCGCGGCTGCGGCGCCATCGCGCGCAGGTGGTGCAGCACGCGCCCGCCGGTCGCCATGCCGCTGGCCGAGATGATCACGCTTGGCCAGCGCGAGCGCACGAGCTTCGCCGATTCGGCCGCCGTCGCGACGAGCGTGACGCCGTCGCACAGCGTGGCCGTCTCGCGCGGCTTGACGCGCAGCAGCTTCGCGTGGCGCTGGTAGAGCGTGGTGGCCTTCAGCGCCATCGGGCTGTCGAGGAAGATCGGCAGCTCGCCGGGGATCTCGCCCGCATCCTTCAGACGTTGCAGCGCGAGCAGCAGCGCCTGCGCACGGCCGACCGCGAACGACGGCATCAGCACCGAGCCGCCGCGGCGAATGGTGGCGCGCACGATCGCGCCAAGCCGCGCCTGGAAGTCCTCGCGCGGATGCAGCCGGTCGCCGTAGGTCGATTCGACGAGCAATACGTCGGCGCGCGCCACGCGTTGCGGCGGCGGCATCAGCAGGTCGTTGCTGCGCCCGATGTCGCCCGAGAAGACGAGCGTTGTTCCCCCCGCCTGCAGGCTCACGGCGCAGGCGCCGAGCAGGTGTCCGACGGACGTGAACGAGACGCGCACCGCACCCACCGTCGTGCTGCGTCCGGGGGCGAGCGGCACGAGGCGCGTCAGCGCGCGCTTCGCGTCGGCCACCGTGTAGAGCGGCAGCGCCGGCGCGTGGCGCGAGCTTCCGACGCGGTTCGCGCGCTTGGCGTCTTCCTCCTGCAGGTGTGCGCTGTCCAGCAGCATCACTTCGCACAGGTCGATGGTTGCCGGTGAAGCGTAGATGCGGCCCTTGAAACCCTGTTTGACGAGCGCCGGCAGGTAGCCGCAATGATCCAGATGGGCGTGGCTCAAGACGACCGCGTCGATGCTCGCCGGCTCCACGGGAAAGCGCGCCCAGTTGCGTTCGCGCAGCGTCTTGAAGCCCTGGAAGAGCCCGCAGTCGAGCAGGATGCGCGCGCCGGCGGCGTCCACCAGATGGCGCGAGCCGGTGACGGTATCGGCGGCGCCGAGAAAGGAAATCTGCATCGGAACCTCCGCGTGACGGATACGTCGGCCGATGCTACAGGGGCGTGGACGCTCCGGGATGCTGCTGGTTCAGCGGCCGAGCGCCTGCATCTGCGCCGAACTCAGCATGCGCTGCCCGGGCTGCGCGTCGAGCATCGCATTCAACATCGCCTGCGCGACAGACCGCGCCTCGATCGGCCGCACTGCGGCGGGCACGAGGCCCATCACTGGTCGCAGCAGGCGTGCAGCCCACACTTCACCGCTGCGCGCCGGCTGACCGAGCGCCTCGCGGTCGCCGATCAGCAGCGACGGCTGTGCGATCACGACCGACTCGAAGCCGAGCGCTGCCACCGCAGCCTGCATCTCGCCCTTCACGCGGTTGTAGAAGACCCGCGAGTTCGGGTCCGCGCCAAGTGCCGAGACGACCGCCAGCCGTTGCGCGCCCGCCGCCCGCGCCGCGCGTGCGGCATTCACGACGTAGTCGAAATCGACCTTGCGAAACGCGGCCTGCGAGCCGCTAACCTTGATCGTCGTGCCGAGCGCGATGTAGACGTCGTCGGTGGCCGGCAGCGTCGCCGGCAACGCGTCGAAGTCGACCTCGTGCGCGACGAGCTTGCGCTGCGCCGGCAGATCGCGCACCGCGCGCCGCAGAAGCACGTGTACCGCCGCATAGCGCTCGCTCGCGATCAGCAGGCCCTGCAACTCGCGGCCGATGAGGCCGGTCGCGCCGACCAGCCAGGCGCTGCGTTGCGCGGGGCGTCGCGCCATCTTCGGTCAGCGCTTGGGCGAGCCGGAGCGCCCGGCCGGGGGCCGGCCGCCGCGCGACGCCGCCGGACGCGGGCCGGACGAAGGCCGCTGGCCGTGCGATGGCGCGGGATGGCTTGCCTCGCTGCGTCCGCGGCCGCCGTGGCCGCCGCCGGTGTTGCCGTTGCGGTGGCCGCGGCCGAAGCCGCCGCGCCCCGCGCCTTCGCCGATCACCATCCGGCCGAGCACGATCGGCTGCGCGCGTTCGCTCGGGTCGGGCTCGAAGCCGGGCACGACCTCGCGCGGGATGGCGCGCTTGATCAGGCGCTCGATGTCGCGCAAAAAGCCTTCCTCGTCGACGCAGACGAGCGAGATCGCCTCGCCCGGCGTACCGGCGCGGCCGGTGCGGCCGATGCGGTGCACGTAGTCCTCGGGGACGTTCGGCAGTTCGTAGTTGACGACGTGCGGCAACTGGTCGATGT
>CAZVNC010000216.1:2470-5057 GCA_964628305.1 uncultured Ideonella sp. | reverse complement strand
CGCGGCCCGACAGCCCGAGCACGCGCTCCTGCACCTGCGGCAGCAGACGGTCGGTGAGATCGCAAAAGCGCGCCGTCACCTGTGCCGGTTCGGTGCCCGGGATCGGCTTGTAGTTCTCGTCGAACAGATCGGCGATGCTGATCGTCCCGGTGCGCACCGCGTCCTCGAACAGCTTGCCGACCTGGCCCGCGGTCTCGATCGCGGCGGCGATGTAGGGCGTGTCCTCGGTCTCGACGCCGCAGTCGGCGACCAGCTCGATGAGTTGCTCGGAGACCTTCAGGAAGGCTTCGCTGCGCACCATCGCCGCGTCGAGCGCGCGCGTCGTGCCGTGCATCTCGCCCTCGAGCGTCGCGATCTGCGTGTTCAGCCCGGCGCAGACGACGCCGCTCTGGCCGGCCGCCTCGGTGATGCGGGCAACACCGCCGTCGACCTCGGCGAGCGCGGTATGAAACGCCCCCTGCCTCGCCTGCCCGGGGCGCGCCTCGATCTCGCGCGCCAGCGCGGCGATGCGCTTGTCGAGATCGCCGACCGTGCTCATGATCTGCTTCGACGACGCCTCGACCTTGCCGGCGAGGTCCTTCACAGCGTCGGCGACGACGCCGAAGCCGCGACCGGCATCGCCGGCGCGCTTGGCCTCGACCGAGGCGTTGAACGCGACCAGCCGCGTCTGCAATGCGATCTGGGTGATGACGCCGGCGGCATCGGCCACGTCCCTCAGGTTGTCGACGATGCCGGCAACCTCGCGGCCGACCTCCTCGACCGCCCGGCGTGCGCGCGAGACGGCGGCCAGGCTCTCGCTCGTCTCGTCGCCGATCACCTGCTGGGCGCGCGTGATCTCGTGGAGTTGGTGCGTCAGCGCCGCCATCGCGCGCTCCTGCGAGGCGGAGGCCTTTTGCGTGTCGTCGAGCAGGCCGCGCACTTCGGCCGCGTCGCGGCCCATCAGCGAAGCCTGTTTACCGATGCTCTCGATCGCGACGCGCATGTCGGGCTGCGCCGCGGCGGAGCTTGCATCGGCCAGCTCGGCGTTCGCCGCCCGGCTGCGTTTGAAGGCTGCAAACATCATCGATCCTCGTCAGGCCACTTCAAATTCGATCTCGGCGGTTGGTGATCGCCCCACACGTCACCACTCGCGCAGCTTGACGCGCAGGCGCGCGATCGACTGGCTGTGGAGCTGACAGACGCGGCTCTCGGTGACCTTCAGCACGGCCGCGATCTCCTTCAGGTTCATGTCGTGCTCGTAGTACATGCTCATCACGTACTGCTCGCGCTCGGGCAGGTGCTTGATGGCCTCCACCAGCGCCTCGCGCATGCGATGGTCCTGCAGCTGGGCGAGCGGGTTGGCCTGCTCGTCGGCGACGTGGCGGTCGAGGTAGTCGTTGTCGCCCTCGTCGCCGCTCATGTCTTCCAGATAGACCAGCTGGGTGCCGCGCACCTTGCCGAGCAGCTCCTGGTATTCGGTGAGCGACAGGCCCATCTCGCGCGCGATCTCGCTCTCGGCCGGCGCGCGGCCGAGCTTCTGCTCGAGCTTGTGCACCGCGCTCTCGATCGAGCGCTGCTGCTTGCGCGTGCCGCGCGAGAGGTAGTCGTTGCCGCGCAGCTCGTCGAGCATCGCGCCGCGGATGCGCTGCGTCGCGAAGGTCTCGAACTGCACGCCCTGCCCGGCGTCGAAGCGGCTCAGCGCGTCGGTCAGGCCGATCATGCCGACCTGGATCAGGTCGTCGATCTCGACGTTGGCCGGCAGCTTGGCGATCATCTGGTGCGCCAGGCGCCGCACGAGCGGGCTGTACTGCACGAGCATCGAATTGACATCGAGTTGGCCTTTGGCGGTGTACATGGATAGCGGCTCCGGGAGAGTCAATTCAGGATCGGTGTGAGATCGGCGATCGGCCGGCTGGCGTCGCTGCGCAGCACGGTGCGCGCAAGAAGGCGCAACGCGGCCGGCAGCGGATCGGTCGGCCGGCACGCCGGGTCGACGCAGGCCCAGCCTTCGAGCACGGCGCCGAGAAAGTCGTCGGCGCAGCTCGCGAGCTGGGCGGCGATGCGCGGCGCGCGCGGCGAGGCCGGCGCCGCGCCGAGCACGAGGCCGAAGACCATCATCCGGGCGCGCAGCGCGAGCAGCTTCATAGCCGCATAGGCGTGCGTCACGCTCGTCGGGTGGTCGCCCGCGAGCAGCAGCGGGCGCACGTCGGCCGCGATCGTCTGGCGCGCGAACATGCGCGACAGATCACTCGCCCCGGCATGGACGACGACGACATCGGCGCGCGGCGCGGCGTCGACGATCGCCTGCAGGAACGGCGCCGTCGAGCCCTTGGCGTCGACGTGGCGCAGCGGCAGCGTGCGCGCCGCGAGGTAGCTCAGTTCGGGCGACAGCTTCTCGATGCACTCGGCGAGCCCCATCACCGCGAGTTCGTCCGGTGCCGGCGCGCGCTCGCAGGCATCGACCAGCAGCGTCGATGCGCCTTCGTCGGCGAACGCGCTGCACAGCCGCTCGAGCAGCGCGCCCGAGAACGCGACGTGCGGGTTCGAGACCAGCGGCACGAGCCGCACGCCGCCCTGCGCGAACAGCCGGCGCAGGCCGTGCGCCTGA
>CAZVNC010000216.1:670-2460 GCA_964628305.1 uncultured Ideonella sp. | reverse complement strand
CATCGTCGTCTGCGAAGTCGGCATCAGCCCGCGTAGGCGTGCACCGCGCCTGCAGCGGCGCGTTGCGGCGCGGCGAAGACGAGGCTCACCTCGCCCGCGTCGAGCCGGAAGGCGGCGCCGGTCTGGGCCCGCAATGCGCGCTGCACGAGCGCGTGCGCCGACAGGCGGTGCCAGTCCTCGGGCACGCGCTGGCCGTTGGCGACGCCGACGACCTTCAGCTTGTGGCGGATCAGCGCATCGAGCGCCGGGCCGAGCTTGACGGCCTCGTCGAGCTTGGAGAGCACGACACCCTCGCAGCTCGCCGCGCGGTAGGCGTGCAGCACGTCCTCGATCGTCTCGCCCTGGGCCGACGAGTTGACGACCAGCAGGCGCTTGACGCTGCGGTGGGCAAGCATGCCCTGCAGTTCGCGCGTGCGGCTGTCGCGCTGCGCCATGCCGGCAGTGTCGATCAGCACCATCTTCTTCGCCGCCAGCAGGTCGAGCAGATCCTCGAGCGAGCTGCGGTCGTGCGCGGTGTGCACCGGCACGCCAAGGATGCGGCCGTAGGCGCGCAGTTGCTCGTGCGCGGCGACGCGATAGGCGTCGAGCGTGATCAGGCCAAGGCTCGCCGCGCCGTGCTTGGTCGCGAACGCGGCGGCGAGCTTGGCGGTCGTCGTCGTCTTGCCGACGCCGGTCGCACCGACCAGTGCAAACACCCCGCCCTGGTCTTCGAGCGCGCGCTCGGCTTCGCCGGTCAGCAGGTTGCGTTCGAGCACGCCTTCGGCCCAGTTGTCATCGTCAGTGGCGTCGGCCGGCAGACCGACCGAGAGCTTGCGGATCAGCGCCGGCGAGAAGCCGGCATCGAGCAGGCGCTGCGCGAGGCGCGCCTGCGCCGGCCTGCGCTGCAGCTTCTCCATGAAGGCGAGCGCGCCGAAGCGTTCTTCGATCAGGCCGCGCATCGCCCGAATTTCGTCGAGCAGGCCCTGCTGATCGCGCGCCGCGGGCGCGGCGCCGTCGTCGGCCAGCGCGTGGGCGTGCCAGTGCGGCTCGGCGTCCGGCTGCGGCATCGGCGCTGGGGGCGCAGCTTGCGCGACAGCCTCGCGCAACAGCGGCGGCTCGCTCGGTTCGGGCGCGGGGCGGGAGGCAACGGTCGACATCACGGCAGAGTCACCCGCGCCAGTAGCTTGCGCCTGCGGCGCCAGCGCTTCGAGCGGGCGCGGCGCTGCGCTTGCGACCGGCGCTGCCGCTGCGGCCTTGGCTTCGATCGCTGCCTGGCGGCGGCGCAGCATGCGCTCGCGCACATAGTCCTGGAACGACAGCGTGCTCATCGTCAGGCGCGCGACGTCGGCCTCGACTGGCACGTTGTCGTCGAGCGTCGGCTCGATCCGTTCTTGCGCCGTGCGGCGCGCAGTCGCGCGCGCAGGCACGGCCTCGGGCGCCGCGGCGACAGCCGCGCGCGGGCTCTCCGGCTGCTGCGCCCGATGCGCCGTCGAGGCGACGGTCGGTGCAGCGGCTGCCGCCGGCGCAACACTGCGCTCGATCTGCTCGATCGCGCCGGGCGCCATTGCGAGCACCTCGACGCCGTCGGCGCAGGGCCGGGTAGAGAGCACGACGGCGTCGACGCCGAGCGCCTCGCGGACCAGCTTCAGTGCATCGCGCGAGTTGCGCGCGGTGTAGCGTTTGACGTTCATGCGTGCCCCTGCAAGTTCAGTTCATCGTCGGCCGGGTGCGATCAGGCCGCACCCCCGACCACCGAGCCGATGCGGATCGAATGCGTCTCCGGGATCTCGCTGTGGCCGAGCACGCGCAGG
>CAZVNC010000216.1:0-660 GCA_964628305.1 uncultured Ideonella sp. | reverse complement strand
GTCTTCCTGGCGCTTGGCGCAGGCCGCGGTGCTGCGCGCGAGCGTGTCGGCGACACCCGGGTCGAGCGCCGCGCCGTGCGGCGAATTGAGCGCCTGCGAAACCATGCGCTCGAGCTCGGGCTCGAGGGCGATGACGTCGAGCTCCCTTGTTGGGCCGTAGATCTGCTGCACGATCGCCGGTGCGAGGCTGACGCGGATGCGGCGCGCCAGCTCGGCCGGATCGGTGACGACCGCCGCGTGTTCGGCCAGGCTTTCGACGATCGAGCGCATGTCTCGGATGTGCACGCCTTCTTCGAGCAGCAGTTGCAGGATCTTCTGAAGGCTTGCGATCGCAACCATCTTGGGCACCACGTCCTCGATCAGTCTGGGAGCCAGCCGCGTCACGTGTTCGACGAGTTGCTGGGTCTCTGCCCGGCCGAGCAAACGCGCGGCCTGCAGTTGCATCAAGTGTGAAAGATGGGTGGCGACGACAGTCGCGCAATCAACGACCGTAAATCCGCTCATTTGGGCCGCCTCGCGCTGGCGCTCTTCGATCCAGGTCGCGGGCAGGCCGAAGGCGGGGTCGGTCGTCGCGGTGCCGATCAGCGGCTGCGTCGCGCCGCCCGGGTTGATCGCGAGCAGCATGCCGGGAAAGGCCTCGCCCTCCCCGACGACCGCGCC
>CAZVNC010000215.1:0-5059 GCA_964628305.1 uncultured Ideonella sp. | reverse complement strand
GGCCCCAGGAGCCGATGTAGTCGATGTAGCGCCTGCCGTCGGCGTCCCACCGGTCGGGGCCCTCGGCACGCGCGATGAAGCGCGGCGTGCCGCCGACGGCGCGAAACGCGCGCACCGGCGAATTGACGCCGCCCGGGATGACGCGCTGTGCGCGCGCGAACAGGGCGTCGCTCGCGCCGTGCCCGGCGAGCTCAATGGACATGGCGCGGGTCCCGCGGCACCGTCTCGCCGCCGTCCTCGGCACCCGGCTCCTCCTCGTCCTCGGGTGCGAGCGCCCAGAAGAAGCGGTCCGGGATGACGTTGCCCATGCCGGGGCGAAAGCCGGCGTCGAGCGCCTGATCGAGGAAGGCGAGCGCCTCGCCGACCGCGGCGTGCAGCTCGGCGCCCGATGCAAGCAGCGCGGCGAGCGCCGCCGACAGCGTGTCGCCGGCGCCGACGAAGGCGACATCGAAGCGCTCGAACTTCTCGCCCGTCACCGCGCCCTGCGGCGAGGCGAGCACGTTGTCGATGTACTGCTCGGCGCCGGCCGTGTTGGGCAGCAGCATGCTCGTCACGAGCACGAAGCGCGCGCCGTGGCGGCCGGCGGCGACCGCCAGTTCGCGCGCCGAAGCCGGCCGCTCGGCGCTCCAGTCGGGGAGCAGGAAGTCGCTCAGGGTCTGATGGCTGCCGACGAGCACCTCGGTCTGCGGCAGCACGAGCTCGCGAAAAGCGTCCAGGTAGGCCTGCTGGTCGTCCTCCTCGACCCAGGCAAGGTTGGGCAGATAGGAAACGAGCGGCACGTCGGGATAGTCCGACAGCACCTCGGCGACCGCGCTCACGGCTTCGGCCGAGCCGAGGAAGCCGACCTTCCAGGCGCTGATCGTCACGTCTTCGAGCACGCTGCGCGCCTGCTCGACGACGACGTCCGGGTCGAGCGTGCTGTGCTCGAAGATCTCGGCCGTGTCGCGCAGCACGATCGAGGTCACGACCGGCAACGCATGCGCGCCCATCGCGGCGATCGTTGCGATGTCGCCGGCGATGCCGCCGGCGCCGGTTGCGTCGCTCGCGTTGAAGCTCATCACGCAGGCCGGTGGCGGCTGCTCTTGAAGCGCTGGCGTGCCGGTTTCGTCGGCTTCGGAGGCGGGGGTGGCTGGCATGGCAGGCGGCTCTGGGGTCGGACCGGCGGCGCGCGCAGGCGTTCCGGCGAATGGGAAGAAGGCTCCAACAAACCTCGCGCAAAAACCTCTAGCGAATGGTGAGGAATGTTGCGTATGTCTCTACGACTGATTGCTTTTTTGCAGAGTGCCGTGGCTACAATCTTGTCTCATTGTAGTGAAGAGGCGCAAGCGACTGTGAGCGAATTTCGGACCTGGATGTGCCTGATCTGCGGCTGGATCTACGACGAGGCGTTGGGCGATCCGGAACACGGCGTCGCCCCGGGCACGCGCTGGGAGGACGTGCCGATGAACTGGACCTGCCCGGAATGCGGTGCGCGCAAGGAAGATTTCGAATTGGTTCAGATTTGACGCGACGCTGCCGATAACAGCCCAGGAGGGCGCGCCAGGGGGCGAGCCTTGTGTCCGTTGAGGAGGATGTCCGGTGAGCAACGAAGCGTCGGCTGCAGCGCCGCTCCAGGCCGCCCGCGTGCTGGTCATTGACGACAGGGCGGCTACGAGGTGTTGCTCGCGGAAGATGGCTTCGATGCCCTCTCCAAGGTCAACGATCACGATCCCGACCTGATCTTCTGCGACATCCTGATGCCGCGCCTGGACGGCTACCAGACCTGCGCCATCATCAAGCGCAACCCGCGCTTCTCGGGCGTGCCGGTGATCATGCTGTCGTCCAAGGACGGCCTCTTCGACAAGGCGCGCGGCCGCATGGTCGGCTCCGACGACTACCTCACCAAGCCGTTCACCAAGGACCAGCTGCTGCAGGCGGTCGAGCAGCACAAGCGGGCCGTCGCCTGAGCAAGCCGCGACGACCGCGAACCGAAACCGCCCACCTGCGCGCGCAGACCGAGGATACGAAGCCATGGGAATCCAGAAGATCTTGGTGGTCGACGACTCGAAGACCGAACTGCACTTCCTCTCCGACGTCCTGACCAAGCGCGGCTACCAGGTGCGCACTGCCGAGAACGGCGAGGACGCGATGCGCCGCCTCGGCGAGGACAAGCCCGACCTGATCCTGATGGATGTCGTGATGCCGGGGCAGAACGGTTTTCAGCTGACGCGCTCGATCACGCGCGATTCGCGCTTTACCGGCGTGCCGGTGATCATGTGCACGAGCAAGAACCAGGAGACCGACAAGGTCTGGGGCATGCGCCAGGGCGCGCGCGACTACATCGTCAAGCCCGTCGATGCCGACGAGCTGGTGAAGAAGATCAAGGCCTTCGACTGAGCGCCGCGCTGCGCCGCCCGATCCACGAGCCGACCGATCCGATGGCCAACAAGGAAGCCTTGCGTGAACTCCAGACCCGCCTCGCCGAGCGGCTGAAGACGGTGCGCGCGGAGGTCCCCGGCATCTCCTGGCTGGCCGTCGAGTGCGCCGGGCGCGGCTTCCTGCTGCCGCTGCACGAGGCGGGTGAAATCTTCGCGCTGACGACCATCGTCCCGGTGGCGCACGCTAAGCCCTGGTTTCTCGGGGTTGCCAACTTGCGCGGCGGGCTGCACGGCGTCGTCGACCTGGCGGCCTTCCTCGGCATCAAGGACGGCGATCGCCCGGCCGAGGCGGTGCGCGACCGGGTGCAGTTCGTCGCGTTCAACGCCGCGCTCGATCTCAACTGCGCGCTGCTCGTCGATCGGCTCGCCGGCTTGCGTCGCGCGGCGCAGATGACGCCCGAGCCCGATGTGCCGTCGGCGCGGCCGGACTTCGTGGGCGACTGCTATCGCGACGCCGCAGGCCGCGTCTGGCAGGAGTTGCGCCTCGCAGAACTTGCGCGCCATGAATCGTTTTTGAGGGTCGTCGACTGATCCCGCCGGGGTGGGTCGGACGCGAGCATGAGGGCTTCGATATGGGTCTGATGGACAGAATCAAGAGCTTGGGCAACGGCGGCGCGCGCAGCGGCGCGGGGTCTGGGCTGGCCGGGTTCAACGATTCGCAACTCGTCGGGGCCGGGGCCGGGGCCGGCGCCGGCGGCGTGTTGCGGCTCGCGGCGCGCGCCGAGGCCGAGGCCTACCACACGGCGACGATGCAGGATGCCGAGACGGCGGAGACTTCGATCATCACCGAGGCGGCGCCGAGCGAGCTCAATGCCTACGCCGACGCCGCCGATCGGCAGCCGGCAGCGGCGGCCGAGGCCTTGGCCCTGCCCTTCATCGGCAACAAGCCGCTCGCCGCGCAGCAGCGCATCCTCGGCGGCACGATCGTCGTCGGCATTGCCGGCTTGCTGCTGATGATGTTTCTGGCGCTCAACTCGGCGAGCCGGAACGCGGCCCAGCTCAACGCGAGCGGCCAGGCGTTGATGCAGTCGCAGCGCCTCGCAAAGTCGGTTTCGCAGGCCGCGATCGGCAACGCGAAGGCGTTCGGCGAGGTGCGCGAAAGCTCGGAGGCGCTTTCGCGCAGCGTCCTCGGCCTGCAGCGCGGCGACGCCGAGCTCGCAGCCGCGCCGCAGGAGGTGCAGGAGGCGATAGCGCCGCTCGTACCGCTCGTCGAGCGGGCGACCGCCAACGCCGGCGTCGTGCTTGCGCACCAGCAGGTGCTGACCCAGGTCGGCCAGGCGCTGCAGGCGGTCAACCGCCAGACGTCGGCGCTGCTGCAGACGGCCGAAGGCATCTCGCTCATCAAGCTGCAACAGGAGGCGTCGGCCTCCGAACTGTCGGCGGCCGGGCAACTCGTGATGCTGACGCAGCGCATCGGCAAGAGCGCGAACGAATTCCTGACCGCCGATGGTGCGAGCGCGCAGGCCATCGAACTGCTCGGCCGGGATCTGGCGTCGTTTCGTGCCATCGCGCAGGGCCTGCAGGACGGAAGCGGCGAACTGCGCCTGCCGCCGGCACGCGACCCGCAAACGCGCGCGAGCCTCGCCACGCTCTTGAAGCAATACGAAGAGACGCGCGCCCAGGCGGCGCCGATCCTCGACAACCTGCCCGGCCTGCTCGCCGTGCGCAAGGCGCAGGCGGCGATCGTCGCCGAGAGCGAGGCCTTGCGCCAAGGGCTCGAGGTCGTGCAGTCGCAACTCAGCGAGCAGGTCGGATTCTCGGGCCCCAAACTGCTCGGGATGGCGGCGTTCGCGCTGCTGCTGCTGGCCGGCGCCTGGGGCCTGCTGCGCCTGTACATGCTGGACCAGTCGCAGCGCGCCGTGGTCGCCGAGACGCAGCGCCTGCAGGCCGAGCGCATGGAGCAGGAAGCCAAGCGCGTCAACGACGCCAACCAGGCGGCGATCCTGCGGCTGATGAACGAGCTGCAGACGGTGGCCGAAGGCGACCTGACGCAGCAGGCGACGGTGACCGAAGACATCACCGGCGCGATCGCCGACTCGGTGAACTACACCGTCGAGGAACTGCGCACCCTCGTCTCGCAGGTGCAGGGCACGGTCGGCCGCGTGACCGACACGACGCAGCAGGTCGAGGCGACCTCGACCGAGCTGATGGCGGCCTCGAGCGAGCAGTTGCGCGAGATCCGCGACACCGGCGAATCGGTGCTGCAGATGGCCGGCCGCATCAACGACGTGTCGGGCAAGGCGCAGGAGACCGCCAGCGTGGCGCGCCAGTCGCTGGACGCCGCCGAGCAGGGCCTGCGCGCGGTGCAGAACACCATCGGCGGCATGAACCTGCTGCGCGACCAGATCCAGGAAACCTCCAAGCGGATCAAGCGGCTGGGCGAGTCGTCGCAGGAGATCGGTGAAATCACCGAGCTGATTTCCGACAGTACCGAGCAGACGAACGTGCGGGCGCTGAACGCCGCCATCCAGGCCGCCTCGGCCGGCGACGCAGGCCGAGGCTTCTCCGTCGTGGCGGAAGAAGTGCAGCGGCTGGCCGAACGTTCGGCCGATGCGACGCGCCAGATCGCGGCGCTGGTCAAGACCATTCAGACCGACACCCAGGACGCGGTGGGCGCCATGGAGCGTTCCACGCAGGGTGTG
>CAZVNC010000214.1:2245-5066 GCA_964628305.1 uncultured Ideonella sp. | reverse complement strand
GCCCTTGTTGCGTGCGAGGACGCGAAACTTCACTTCGCGCTCGAGATTGCGCTTGATGTCGGCGCGCAGCGCCTCGACCGTGCCGTCCTTGATGCCGAGCGACTTGGCGAGCGCCTCGTTCACCTCGGGCAGGTGCTGCGCCTCGACCTTCTTCAAGGTGACCATGAAGTCGGCTTCCTTGCCGGCCACGTCCTTGCCCTGGTAGTCGGCCGGGAACCGCAGCGGGAAGGTCTTCGAGTCGCCGACCTTCATGCCGCGCACCGCGTCCTCGAACGCGCCAAGCATCTGGCCTTCGCCGACGATGAACTGGAACGCCTCTGCCTTGTTGCCCTCGAAGGGTTCGCCGTCGATCTTGCCTTCGAAGTCGATCGTCACCCGGTCGCCTTCGGCCGCCGCTTCGGTCTGCGCGCGCAGCGCGAAGGTGCGGCGCTGCTTACGCAGGATGTCGAGCGTCTTGTCGATCGCCGCCTCGGTGACTTCGGTCGACACGCGCTCGACCTCGGCCAGCGACAGATCGCCGAGCTTGACGTCGGGGTAGACCTCGAAGGTCGCGTCGAACGCGAGTTCGCCCTCCGCGGCGCCTTCCTTCTCCGAGATGCGCGGCGCGCCGGCGACGCGCAGCTTGGCTTCGTTCGTCGCGTCGGCGAAGGCACGCCCGACCTTGTCGTTCATCACTTCGTAATGCACCGAGTAGCCGTAGCGCTGCGTGACGACGCTCATCGGCACCTTGCCGGGGCGAAAGCCGGCGGCTTTCACAGTGCGCGCGAGCTTGCGCAGGCGGGACTCGACTTCCTGCGTGATCGCGCTGGCCGGCAGGGTCAGCGTGATGCGGCGTTCGAGCTTCTCGAGGTTTTCGACGTTCACGGCCATGATGTTCGGGGAGCTTTCAAGATTCGTTGCTGGTGCGCGGGGGGGGACTCGAACCCCCACACCATCGCTGGCGTCAGGACCTAAACCTGGTGCGTCTACCAATTTCGCCACCCGCGCTGAGTGCCTTCGGCAGACACAGAAGTCGGGGTTGCTGCGCAACCCCCGCCTGTTTTGCCTGGGGCGATCTCGGTAAACAGGCGATTTTAGCTGCACGCCACCGCCGGTTCCTGCTCGGCCGGCTTGGGGCGGAACCACGCCGCATGCATCGCCGGCAGCGCGAGCCGCATGAGCACGGGCGCGGCAACCAGGCCGCGCATGGACAATGCGCGACTGTGAGCGTCGACCACTACGAGAACTTCCCCGTCGCATCGTTGCTGTGCCCGCGCGCGCTGCGGCCCGCGGTGCGCGCCATCTACGCCTACGCGCGCACGGCCGACGATCTCGCCGACGAGGGCGACGCGCCCGCTGTGCAGCGCCTGGCCGATCTCGCCGACTACGAGGCGGACCTGCTGTCGACGGCGTCCGGGCGGACACCGTCGCCACGCTGGCGTGAGGTCTTCGATCCGCTCGGCACTGTCCTCACCCGGCATGCGCTGCCGGTGGCGTTGTTGACCGACCTGCTCAGCGCCTTCCGACAGGACGTCGTGCAAGACCGCTACACCGACCGCACCGAACTGCTCGACTACTGCCGGCGCTCGGCGCACCCGGTCGGGCGCCTGATGCTGCACCTGTACGGCATCGCCGACGGCTATGCCCTCGCCCAGTCGGATGCGATCTGCGCTGCGCTGCAGCTCGCCAACTTCTGGCAGGACCTGAGCGTGGACCGTCGGCGCGGGCGCCTCTACGTCCCGCTCGCCGACGCGCAACGCTTCGGCGTCGCCGAGAGCGATCTGCTCGAAGGCCGCGACAGTGCCCGCGTGCGCGCGCTGGTCGGCGAGCTCGTCGGCTGGACGCGCGACCTGATGTGGCGCGGCGCGCCGCTCGTGCATCGCATTCCCGGCCGCGCCGGCTGGGAGTTGCGCTTCGTCGTGCAGGGCGGGCTGCGCATCCTGGAGCTCATCGAGCGGAGCGGCTTCGACATCCTGCGGCATCGGCCCACGCTCTCGTGGCGCGACGCGCCGCTGCTCGCGGCACGCGCGCTCGCGATGCGGTCCTCGGGCAGCTTGGCACGCGAGGAACACGCGTGACACCCGAAGAGTACGTGCAGCAGAAGGCGACGCGCAGCGGATCGAGCTTCTATTACGCCTTCCTGTTCCTGCCGCCCCCGCGGCGCGCCGCGATCACGGCCTTCTACGCCTTCTGCCGCGAAGTCGACGACATCGTCGACGAGGTCAGCGACCCCGGTGTCGCCGCGACCAAGCTCGCCTGGTGGCGCGGCGAGGTGGCGGCGAGTTTCGGCGGCCATCCGAGCCATCCGGTGATGCAGGCGCTGATGCCGCACGCGAGCGGCTACGGCATCGCAGCGGCGCACCTCGACGCCGTGATCGACGGCTGCGCGATGGACTTGAACCAGTCGCGCTACCTGGACTTCGCGGCCCTCGAGCGCTACTGCCATCTCGTTGCCGGTGTCGTCGGCGAGGTGGCGGCCAACATCTTCGGCCGCAGCGAGGACGCGACGATCGCGTACGCGCACCGGCTCGGCCTCGCGATGCAGCTCACGAACATCATCCGCGATGTCGGCGACGACGCGCGGCGCGGGCGCGTCTACCTGCCACTGTCCGAACTGCAGCGCTTCGATGTCAAGGCCCACGAGTTGCTGCGCACCGCCGCGCCCTACGCCTACGGCGAGCGCTTCGACGCCTTGATGCGCTTCCAGGCCGAGCGCGCGCACCGCTGCTACGACGAGGCGATCGCACTGCTGCCAGCCGCCGACCGCGAGGCTCAGAAGCCCGGCCTGATGATGGCCAACATCTACCGCACGCTGCTGCGCGAGATCGAATCCGAGCACTTC
>CAZVNC010000214.1:1360-2235 GCA_964628305.1 uncultured Ideonella sp. | reverse complement strand
CAGTTGCCGGACGTCGACCGCAGGAACCAGCGCCCGGGGCTGATCATGGCGGCGATCTACCGCACGCTGCTCGACGAGATCCGCCGCGAGAACTTCCAGGTCCTGCATCAGCGCATCTCGCTGACCCCGGTGCGCAAGCTCTGGATCGCGATGCGCACCAACTGGCGCGGACGCTAGGCTCCGATCCGATGCCAGACGCGACTCGTCGGGCCATGCAGGTGGCCGTGATCGGCGCAGGCTGGGCCGGTCTTGCCGCCGCGGTCGAAGCCACGGCGCAAGGCCACCGCGTGACGCTCATCGAGATGGCGCCGGCCGCGGGCGGGCGGGCGCGGCGCGCGAGCACGGATAGCGGCCTGCTGCTCGACAACGGCCAGCACATCCTGATAGGCGCCTACACCGAGACGCTGCGCCTGATGCGGCTGGTCGGCGTCGAGCCGGGCGAAGTGCTGCTGCGGATGCCGCTCACGCTCGCATTCGCCGACGGCGGTGCGCTCGAGTTGCCTGCCGGCCGCCCAGCGCCGGCGTTCGCGCGCGCCGTGCTTGCGCGCAGCGGCTGGCGCTGGCGCGAACGCCTCGCGCTGCTGATGGCCGCCGCCGGATGGGCGCGCAGCGGTTTCGCCTGCGACCCGGCCCTGACCGTTGCGCAGCTCACTGCGCAGCTGCCGGCGCGCATTCGGGCCGACCTGATCGACCCGCTTTGCATCGCCGCGCTCAACACACCGGCGGCGATGGCGAGCGCCAGCGTCTTCCTGCGCGTGCTGCACGACGCGCTCTTCTCCGGCGCAGGGTCGGCGGACATGCTGCTGCCTCGAGTCGACCTGAGCGCGCTCTGGCCCGATGCGGCGATCGCCTGGCTCGAGGCACACTGCACGGAC
>CAZVNC010000214.1:323-1350 GCA_964628305.1 uncultured Ideonella sp. | reverse complement strand
GCTGATCCGGCCGACGCCGGCTGGCGCGTCGACGACGAGCGCTTCGACGGCGTCGTGCTCGCCGCAAGCAGCGTCGAAGCGGCTCGGCTTGCAAGGCCGATCGCGCTCGCATGGGCACAGCGCGCCGCTGCGCTGCGCCACGAACCGATCGCGACCGTCGTCCTGCATGGCAAGGGTGCGCGGCTGTCGCATCCGTTGCTCGCGCTGCGCGACAGCGCGACCGAGCCGGCGCAGTTCGTGCTCGACCTCGGCCGGCTGCGCGGCATGGACGGCGTGCTCGCCTTCGTCATCAGCGGCGCGGCGGCGTGGGCCGCGCGCGGCAACGAGGCAACGGCGCAGGCAGTCCTGGAGCAGGCGCGCCGGGCGCTCGCCCATCAACTGCGCGCTCCGCTCGAACTGGTGCGCATCTTCACCGAGAAGCGGGCGACCTTCCTGTGCACGCCGAGTCTGGAACGCCCGGCGCAGCCGCTTGCGCCAGGTCTGGTTGCGGCCGGCGACTACGTCGCGGGGCCCTATCCGGCGACGCTCGAAGGCGCGGTTCGCTCGGGCGTCGGCGCGATCGCCGCGCTGGAGAAGGAACTCCCGAACGACGCGGCTCGCGCTCAGCGGCGCGCGAACGGCGCGGCGAGCGGCTCGCCGATGAAGACGCCCTGCTGAGGCCAGGCGACGCTCTTCCAGTACGCCTCGATCACGCTGCTGCCCTGCGCGTATTGCAGCAGCAGCACCTGGCCGAACGGAAACTTCTGCGGGTGCGAGCAGGGTTCGCTCACCGTGCCGTAGCTCGCCGTTGCGCCGGACGCGATCCAGGCCGTCGCGCTCATCTGGCTGCCGCTGCCGTCGAGCACGCCGCCGATCGACGTCAGGTGATCGCCCACCCCGCCCGGCACCCAGCCGATGGTGTCGAGCTTGGGAACGCGCACCAGGCCCGTCAGGTAGAGCAGGACACGATCGACGTTCTCGAGTGCAGTCGTCTTCTCGACATGAACGTCGATGCCGAGGCGGTTCAATTGGCCCGGCGGCGGAAAGA
>CAZVNC010000214.1:0-313 GCA_964628305.1 uncultured Ideonella sp. | reverse complement strand
CCGCACGCGAACTGCGCGCCCGATCCGACGTGATGACGAACCATGCGTTGACGGGCGGCGCGCCGCGCAGGCCGAGCGTGTGGTCGGACGCCACGCCGCGCTCGATCATCGCCTTCGCGCTGTCCACGTCGTCGGCCGCGAGCAGCATCGACAGGCGCAGGCCGAGGTCGGTGTAGGGACGCGTCGAGACCGAATTGAAGTACGGCGAAAAGCGCAGCGGCGGATCGCAACTGCGCTCGCAGAGTTCGCCGTCGAAGCCGAGCCCGAGCGCGGCCGTGATCGAGTTGCATGCCACCGCAATGGGCTTGACCCA
>CAZVNC010000213.1:0-5076 GCA_964628305.1 uncultured Ideonella sp. | reverse complement strand
CATAGCCGCGGACGTCGATTGCGTGCTGCGGGCACGCCTTGACGCAGGAGTAGCACTCCCAGCACATGCTCGGCTCGAGGTTGTAGGCGCGCCGGTAAGTTTTGTCGATGTGCATGATGTCGGACGGACAGATGTCGACGCAGTGGCCACATCCGTCGCACCTTGTCATGTAGACGAAGGTAGGCATGTCTTCGAGCTCCTTGTGCGGTCAGCCGCGGGCTGCCGAGTTCTTCAGTAGTGGCGCGGGGCTTCGCGCTTGATGCCCAGGCCCATGTCCATCGGCGCGTCGCGCAGCAGTTCCATCGAGTGGCGCTTGCGCTGCTCGGGATCGTCGCGCGTCTGCGTCGGCAGGTTCTCGGCCGTGCCGTCGGCCTCGCAGACGCGCTTGTCGAACGCCGCCGCCGGCTTGAAGAACATGTGCGCGAACTTCGACCACGGCACGCCGGCGAACAGCACCGTCGTCGCGACGATGTAGAGCACGAAGAAGAGGCCGGCCGCTGCGCTGCCGATCGTCTGCAGCGTCGCCCAGATCAGGCCGAGCGTTGCGCTCGCCAGCAGCGACAGGACGAACAGGTCGGCGCGCATCAGGCGCAGCGCGCGGCCGCCCTCGGCCGCGACATCGACGCGGATGAAGAACCAGAACCAGTAGCCGCCGATGACGATCATCAGCGCGCCAATCCACCACAGCGCGGCGACGATCGCCGGCGTCGGCGTCGCAGGCGTCGGATACCAAAAAATCATGACCGCCGTCGCCGCGACGTACAGCACGAAGCCGTACATGCCGAGCAGGTGCGCGACGCGGCGGCGCTGATTGCAGAACTCGCCCGAGGCGAGAACGTCGACGACGACGGTCTGCACCGCGATCGAGAACTTCTCGCCGCCGCCGAGCTGGCGCGCGGCCTTGCTCCTGGCGTTGCGCGCGTTCTCGATGAAGTACTTCGCGCTGCCCTTGTGGACGACGTCGAACAAGGTCCCGGCGACGACGAGCACGATCATCAGAACCACATACCACTGCATCACCGCGGGGGCAATGGACGCCGAGATCTCGGCAAACGGATTGCTGGCAAACATCGACTCCTCCCAGCGCCGAGACAGGGACTCGCGCGCACGATCCGGTGGACGGGGCGGCCCTGGCGCCTCGCGGCTGATGCTAACGGCGGGGGCCGCAATCGCGGGTAAAAAGTATCTATGCCTCCATAAGCGGAACTGATCGTGCCGCGATGTACTTCGAAAGACCATAGGACCAGGCGCAATTGACCGCACCTTGCAATTGAGGGACGATGCGGACCGCGAGAACGGTGCAAGACATTGACTCGCATCAACCGCTCGATGCTTGGCGCGACCTACAAACTCGACCACCCGCGACCCCTCGCAATGCCAGTGGTTTGACTAGAAGGACCCGAGCGCCATGGAATCCAGCAAGATCAACATCGTCATCGTCTCCGGGACCCGCGAGCGGCTGCAGATGGCAGCCATGTTCGCTTCGGTCGGCGCGGTCAGCGGCAACGATGTGACGGTGTTCCTGTCGATGAACTCGCTTGCCTACTTCGTCAAGGGCAGCGATGAGACCCCGCCGGCCGAAGGTTCGTTCGGACGGCTGATGGAAGGCAAGAAGATTCCGGGCTTTCGGACGTTGATCGAGCAGGCGGTCGAACTCGGCGACGCGAAGGTGTTTCCGTGCTCGATGGCGATGGATGTGCTCGAGATCGCGAGCGACATGCTGCCGCCGTATTTCGGCGCGCCGCTCGGCCTCACCAAGTTCCTGCACGATGCCAAGGGCACGCAGGTCTTCACTTTTTAAGGTTGGTGCGCGACATGGCAGAGAAGAAGGTGATCGACGCCCGCGGCAGCTTCTGCCCCGGCCCGCTGATGGAGCTGATCGGATGGATCAAGCTCGCGCAAGTGGGCGACGAACTCGAGTTGCTGTCCACCGACAAGGGCTCGGCGGACGACGTTCCCGAATGGGTGAAGAAGGTCGGCCATGAATACCTCGGCTCGCGCGAGGAGGCCGGCGTCTGGCACATCTCGGTCAGGAAAACGAAGTAGCCCGGCAGCGGCGTGACTGTCAAGACTCAAGGAGCGGCAATGAAGATTCTGATCGTCGGCGGCGGAATGGGCGGCACGATCCTCGCGAACAACCTGGCGCGCAGGCTGACGCCGGAACTGCGTTCGGGCAAGGTGAGCATCACGATGCTCACCGCATCCGACAAGCACATGTACCAGCCGGGGTTGCTCTACCTCGCGTTCGGCCGCGTCACGCCCGATGAGTTGTACAAGGATCAGGCTTCGCTGCTCGAGCCCGGCATCACGCTGCACGTCGATCCGGCCGAGGAGTTCATGCTCGACGCCAACCGCGTCAAGACCAAGAGCGGCAAGACCTTCGACTACGACGTGCTCGCGATCGCGACCGGCTCGCGTGCGGCGCCCGAGCTGATCCCCGGCCTGGCCGAGAATTCGCAGACCTTCTACACCGAAGAGTCGGCGCTGAAGATGTTTCGCGCGCTGCGCGAGTTCCAGGGCGGGCGCGTCGTGATCGCCGTCGGCGTGCCGCACAAGTGCCCGATGGCACCGCTCGAGATCACCTTCATGCTGCACGACTACTTCAAGGATCGCGGCCTGGCGGACAAGGTGAAGCTGCACTACACCTACCCGATCGGGCGTGTGCATTCGCTCGAGAACGTCGCCAAGTGGGCCGCGCCCGAGTTCGACCGGCTCGGCATCACTTACGAGACGCTGTTCAACCTGAAGGAGGTCGACGGCGCGAAGAAGCTCATTCGTGGCGAAGAGGGCGGCGAGACGCCGTACGACCTGCTCGTCTCGATCCCCGCGCACCGCGGCATGGAGGTGATCGAGAAGAACAAGCTCGGCGCCGGCGGCTGGATTCCGACGAACCGCCAGCAGCTCAACATGGAAGGCCGCAGCAACGTCTTCGTGCTGGGCGACACGACCAACATCCCGATCAGCAAGGCCGGATCGACGGCGCACTTCGAGGCCGACACGCTGGGCGAGAACATCGCCGCGATGTTCAAGCTCGGCGCACCGGTGCGCGACTACGACGGCAAGGTGTTCTGCTTCATCGAGGCCGGCAAGGACCGCGCGACGTACGCGATGTTCGACTACCTGAACCCGCCCGACCCGAAGCCGCCGACCAAGGCGGTGCACTGGTTCAAGATGGCCTACAACAAGCTGTACTGGACTTCGGCGCGCGGCCTGCTGTGAAGGAGCCGACATGAACGCACAACCGGAATCGGCCAATGTGATCGATGTCGAGGTCGAGCGCGTGATCGCCGCCGCGCGCGACGCGCTGAGCGACGAGATGGTCGGCCGCCTCGCGTCCTCGGCGAGCAGCACGATGGAACTGCTCGACCAGGTGAACCGCGCCGGACTGGCGCGCGCGATCCCGGCGCTCACCGAACTCGTCAACAACGGCGATCTGGACCGGCTCGCCAAGCTCGCGCGCGTCTGGGGCGCGTCCGAGGACGCATTGACCGACGAGATGATTGGCCGCCTGACGCAGGCGGCCGGCGACGGCCTCGCATTGCTGGATCAGGTCAATCGCGCCGGGCTGGCCCGCGCGATCCCGGCGATCGCCGAGATGGTCAACAACGGCGATCTGGATCGCCTCGTCAGGCTCGCGCGCGTCGTCGGCTCGGCCGAGGACGCGCTGAGCGACGAGATGATCGGCCGCCTGACCGACACCGTCGCGAACGGCCTGTCGCTGCTCGACCGCTTCAGCCGCGGCGGTGCCGAGCAGGTCGTCAGGATGCTCGAGACGCTGCAGAGCAGCGGCTCGCTCGAGCGCATCGCGACGAGTCTGCCGAGAATCGAGAAGCGCCTGGCGATGGTTCAGGAGACGCTCGAGTCGATCGACGCCGCGGCGGCCGCGAGCCGCGCGGCGCCGGCTTCGGCCGGCGGCTTCGGCGGCTTGTGGAGCATGCTGCGCGACCCGGAGGCGCAGGACACGCTGCGCTTCATGCTGACGGTCGGCAAGCAGTTGCGCAAGGATCTGGGCAAGCCAGGGTAAGCACTGCCAGGCAGTTCGCCGGCAGCGTGGCGTGCCGTCAGTCCGGAACCGGCCGCACCTCGAAGGTCATTGCGTTGAGGTCGGCGAGCATCCAGGTTGCCGGCGCGCCGAGCGCGGCGACCGTGCCCGGGTTGAGCAGCCAGGTGCTGCCGCCCTTCACATTGGCTTGTTGCGCGATCGACGCTTCGTGCAGATGGCCGCAGCAGACGATGTCGTACTCGCCGGTGCAGGCGATGCCTTTCGCGTAGTGCGGATAGTGGGTCGCAAAGAGGCTCCGGCCGCCGAGCGTCAGCATGGCGTCCGCACCGTGGTAGGTGATGAGGCCGCCCGAGTCGCGGCACAGCCCCCACAGCGCCTGCGCGTCGCCGAGGTTGTTGCCGTGCACCAGGTGCACCGGCAGGCCGATCGCGAGCAGCGGGCGCAGCGTCATCGCACCGATCAGGTCGCCGCAATGCAACACCGCCTGCGCCCCTTCGCGCTGGCCGGCCCGGACCGCGGCGGCGAGCATCGGCGCGCGGTCGTGGCTGTCGGAGACGATGCAGAGCTTCATGCAGGGGCGGCGCGTATCGAGGGGCGATGCAGTATCGCAAACGGGCCCCCGCCCTGCATAACCCGAATGGGCTAGCGCCACCACCCCTTTACGGTAGTGGACATTGTGCGGGCGATGCAGGCCAATTGCGATGTTGGCGTGGATCGGCGGTCGGCGGCTGCCCGACCCGAGCGTATGTGGCAGCGAAACGGGACCGGCGATCGAGGCAAGAGATGAGCGATGCACTGAGCTACCTCGTCAAGGCGCGTCCAGAGGCGATGGGCCACTATTTCGCCTTCCTCAAGGACTGCGGCAGGCATCTCGACCCGAAGACGCGGGCCCTGATCTCGCTCATCACAAAGGTGCATGCGCAGACCGAGCGCGGCTTTCGCCAGTACCTCTCGCGCGCGCTGCGCGAAGGCTGCACGCCGGCCGAGGTGCTCGACGCGCTGCTGATGGCGTTTCCTGCGCTCGGGCTGGCGAAGATCGTCTGGGCGGTCGACATCATCCTCGCGCTCGGTCT
>CAZVNC010000212.1:0-5110 GCA_964628305.1 uncultured Ideonella sp. | reverse complement strand
AAGCGGTAGTCGGCGCGCAGGTCGGTTTCGTTGCGGTCGGGCAGCGGCGCGCCGCTCGCATCGTCGATGCGGTGGCTGCCGGCGGCGTAGACCGCCGACGCGCTCAAACCCGGGGCGCCCAGGCTCGCAAAGTCGATGCTGGCGCCCAGACCCCAGGCGCGCTCGCCTGCGGTGTTGAACGGGACCTGCTGTTCGTTCAGGTACGACGGGCTGTCGCCGTACGGATTCTGGCTGTCGAAGCCGGTCCCGGTACGGGTGACCATCAGCTGCACGCCGAGGGCGCCGTGCGTCAGCGCGCCCCGAATCCCGGCGCCCCAGGTCGAGAAGTCGCCGATCTGCGCGCTGCCGACCGAGTTTTGCGAAAAGTACTGCGCACCGAGCTCGAGCGTGGTTCGCTCGCCGAGTTGGACCGGCGCGCGGGCGTCGACGTAGAACGTGCCGTAGGTGTCGACGCCGTACTGGTAGTCGGCGCGGATGCGGCCGTTCTTCATGAAGTCCCAGTCGGCGCCGACGAAGTACAGCCCTTCGTTGTTGCCGCTGCCGCCGGCATCCTTCGACATCGAGACGAACTCGTCCGAGTCGCGATTCTTGATCTTCGCGATGTAGCCGCCGGTGTACGAGAAGGCGCTCGCCACGGATCCGCTCAGCGTGTAGGCCTCGAAGGTGTTGGGCACCATCCGGTTGTCCTGCGGATTGATGAACGGCCGGTCGATCAACTGCCGGTAGGCGGTGAAGGTCTGACCGGCAACGCGCAGCGCGCCCCAGGCCAGACCGACGACATTGATCGGATCCTGGTTGGTCTTCAACAGCAGGGTGCCGCCCTCATCCGCCGGACCGTAGAGCCGCTGCGACGTATATCCGACGACGCCGAGTTGGAGCGCCTCGCCGATCCACGGCGTGCGCAGCCCGGCCCAGCCGCCCAGCGCCCAGGCGGTGCTCGCGACGCCGGTCAGACTCTGCTGATCGAAGTAGTACGTGCGCAGTTGCAGCACCGGCTCGATGCCGCCCGGCAACCGGTAGCCGTCCTTCGGTATATCGCCGGGCGAGATACCTTGCGCCGACGCGGCGGCGGCCAGTGCACTCAGTCCGAGCGCGATCGTCATTGCCGCAGGCCTGGATTGGCGCGCGCGCCACGAATGGCGAACGGGACCTTTCAGCATCATCGTCAGACTCCTCGGATCGAACCTGCGGCGCGCCGCTTCGCGTGCCGATTTCGAG
The DNA here is from genome assembly GCA_964628305.1 of uncultured Ideonella sp. Lineage (GTDB taxonomy): Bacteria > Pseudomonadota > Gammaproteobacteria > Burkholderiales > Burkholderiaceae_C > CAIKUF01. Next base: position 3,892 of record CAZVNC010000212.1, on the reverse strand, counting down.
CGCGAAGTCTACGACGCAGCGTGCGGGCGCCAACCGGCGTCGCGGCAATTGGGAGCGCACGCAACCGCAGTGCGACTGCGCGTCGGGGCGGCACGACGATCCGCATGCGGGCGAAATCGAGGTCGCCGAAGAAGCGCGCCGGCAGATCGGACGCCCCGAGCAAACCGGCGTCCACCACCCCGATCAATCTCGCCGCAAGCTCGCAAGCTGCGCGCACCGCAACGCGCGATACGCGGCCGGACAGCGCGCGTTGGACCGTGTGTCCGGCAGCGAGATCCGGCGACAGTTGGCGCAGCGGCGATAGCGAGCGTGTCGCGCACGATCGAGTTGATGCCATCGGCGCTGACCACCAAGGCATAGCCTTCGAGCTCACGTGCTTCGTTGATCGCAGTGCCGAACCCGGGACGGCTGCCGACGCTCGCGAGCCGCTCCTGCAGCAGTCGCAACAGCGTCGGGCTACACCGCTATCGGACCGGCCGCGGTCGCCGGCAGGCTATGCTGAGCACCGCGCGCGCCCGAAGTCCGGTGCAGCGCACATCCCCGATGAACCGCCCGATATATCTCGACCACCATTCGACCACCCCGGTCGACCCGCGCGTGCTCGACGCGATGTTGCCGTACTTCACCGATCTGTACGGCAACGCGGCAAGCCGAAGCCATGCCTTCGGGCGCAGCGCCGCATCGGCAGTGGAGGAGGCTCGCGAGCGCGTCGCGCAGGCTATCGGTGCGAGCTACTCGGAGATCGTCTTCACCGCCGGCGCGACCGAATCGAATGCGCTGGCGATCAAGGGCAGCGCGCACCGGCGGCCCGGCACCCACCTCGTCACGACCGCGATCGAGCACCGCTCCGTGCTCGACGCCTGCACCCGGCTGCAGGCCGACGGCTGGGCGCTGACGGTCGTCGGCGTGGATTCCTGCGGGCGCGTCGATCCGGACGACGTGCGCCGCGCGCTGCAACCCGACACGCTGCTGGTATCGGTGATGGCGGCGAACAACGAGATCGGCACGCTGCAACCGATCGCCGCGATCGGCGCCATCGTGCGCGCGCACGGCGCGCTGTTCCACGTCGACGCGACCCAGGCGCTCGGCCGCATGGCGCTCGATGTGCAGGCCGATACGATCGACCTGCTGTCGCTGTCGGCGCACAAGCTCTACGGGCCCAAGGGCGTCGGTGCGCTCTACGTGCGCCGGCGCCCGCGCCGCACCGAGTTGCTGCCGCTGATCGAAGGCGGCGGCCAGGAGGGCGGGCTGCGGCCCGGCACGCTCAACGTGCCGGGCATCGTCGGCACGGGCATCGCCTGCGAAATCATGATCGAGTCGATGGCCGGCGAGACCGTGCGCCTCGCCGCGCTGCGCGAGCGGCTGTGGGCGGCGCTCACGCGCGAACTCGATGGGCTGACGCTCAACGGTCACCCTGAGTTGCGCCTGGCCGGCAACCTGCACTTGAGCATAGCCGGCGTGCAGCCCGATGCGCTGCTGCTCGGTCTGGACGAGGTCGCGCTGTCGGCCGGCGCGGCCTGCTCGACCGGCGCGGTCAAGCCCTCGCATGTGCTCGAGGCGATCGGCGCCGCGGGCGACGGCGCGCGTGCCGCGCTGCGCCTTGGCATCGGCCGCTTCAACACCGAAGCGCAGATCGACCGCGCTGCGCAGTGCATCGCCCGGCGCGTGCTCGCGCTGCGCGGCCGGCGCTGACACCGCCCGCCCTGAGGGCGGGCAATCGCTGCCCGCCCGACCCGCGGCGAGCGGCGGTCGGGGCGGGACAAAGAGCCCGATGTTTGATCCTGGACGACTTCCGGCGATCGGCCCGCACGTAGCATCTGCCGTGGCCAACTTCTGTCTCGGCCGCCCCTACATGCGAGGTACTCCCCGATGCTGACCGGTTGCACCCCCTGGCCCGACGAAGATGCCGCCCGCTGGCGCCGCCTCGGCCTGTGGGAAGGCATCACGCTGCATCAGATGCTCGAGCACACCGCGCGGCGGCTGCCGGACAAGATCGCGCTGGTGCACGGCGAGCAGCGCATCGCCTACCGCGATCTGCTGGCCGACAGCGAGCGCCTGGCACGGCGGCTCGCCGCCACCGGCTTGCGCCCGCTCGACCGGGTGGTGATGCAGATCGACAACAGCCCCGAGTTCGTGCTGACCTTCTTCGCGCTGATGCGAATCGGCGTCATCCCGGTGCTGGCGCTGGCACCGCACCGGCATGCCGAACTCACCCAGTTCGTCCGCCATGCCGGCGCCCGTGCACTCTTCATATCGGAGCGCGTGCGCGGTTTCGATCATCGCCAGATGGCCGACGAACTGCGGCCGATCTGCCCGACGCTCGAGCAGGTTTTCGTGGCCGGTGAGGCGCTGCCCGGCCAGGTCTCGCTGACGCGTTTGCTGCATGACACCGCTGCGCCCGAGGCCGCCGCGCTGCCGAGCATCGACCCTGGCGAGGTCGCGCTGATGCTGCTGTCGGGTGGCACGACCGCACTGCCCAAGCTGATCCCGCGCACGCACGACGACTATGTGCTCAACGCCAAGGCCTCCGGCCGCGTTGCGCGCATCGACGAATCCACGGTAATGCTGATCATCCTGCCGCTGGGGCACAACTACAACCTCGCCAGTCCCGGCATGCTGGCGTGCTTCGCCGTCGGCGCCACGGTGGTGCTCTCGCCGGGCCATGCGGCCGAGGTCGTCTTCCCGCTCGTCGAGCGCCATCGCGTCACGCTGATTCCGGCCGCGGTGCCGCTGGTCACCGCGTGGCTGAACTCCGATGAGCCCTTGCGCCACGACCTCAGCTCACTGCGCATCATCCAGAACGGCGGCGCGCGGCTGGCGCCCGAGTTGCGCCGCCGTGTCCGCGAGCAATGGGGCTGCATCGCACAGGAGGTCTACGGCACCGCCGAAGGCCTGATCAACATCGTCCCGCCCGACGCTTCCGACGAACTGCTGCTGGAGAGCTCTGGCGCACCGATCTGCGACGAGGACGAGCTGATGGTCGTCGACCGCGACGGCAATGAACTGCCCGACGGTGAAACCGGCGAACTGCTCACCCGTGGCCCGTACACGATTCGCGGGTACTACAACGCGCCGCAGACGAACGCTGCCGCGTTCACGCCGGAGGGCTTCTACCGCATGGGTGACGTGGTTCGCAAGAGCGGCCGCCACCTGTTTACCGAGGGCCGGCGCAACGATCTGATCAACCGCGGCGGCGAGAAGATCAGCAGCGACGAGATCGAGAACCTGATCTTCCAGCACCCGGCGGTCGACGCCTGCTGCGTGGTCGCGATGCCGGATCCGGTCTATGGCGAGAAGGCGTGCGCCTTCGTCGTGCTCGAGCCCGGGCACGCGCTCACGCTGGCGCAGCTCGCTGAGTTTTTGCTCGCGCAGCGGATTGCCAAGTACAAGCTTCCCGAGCGCCTCGAAATCATCGAGCACTTTCCCGTCAGCCCGGCCGGCAAGATCCTGCGCCGCGAGCTGCGCGAACGCATTGCCGCCACCCTCGCCAGCGAGGTGGCAGCACCAATTCAACCCAGGAGAGAACCATGACTCATGCCCTCAGCCGCCTGTTCGAGCCCGCCAAGTGGGGCAAGCTCGACAGCCGCAACCGCATCAAATACGGCTCGTGCTGCGTCTCGAACTACAACGAGCGCGACGGCACGATCACGCTGCGCGAACTTGGGCGCACGCAGGTGATCGCCGCCACCGGCTGCGGCATCATCACCAACCAGGGCGCCTATCCCGATCCGCTGGGCGAGGGCAAGGCGTATTTCCGCCAGGTGGCGATCCACGACGACAAGTTCATTCCCCAATTCGAGAAGATCGCCGGCTACATCCACGCCGCCGGCGCGATCGCGATCCAGCAGATCCTGCACGCCGGGCGCTACGGCGGCATCGACCTCGGTTACTG
>CAZVNC010000211.1:0-5127 GCA_964628305.1 uncultured Ideonella sp. | reverse complement strand
AGTTGGTGCTCCTCATTGCCGCGATCGGCATTCTGATAGGCTTCGCTGTCGGTTCCGAGCTGGGGGTCGGTCTGACGCGGCTCTATGGCGACTTCTTCCGCTTCCCGGCGCTGGTGTTTTCGAGCGATACCGACATCTATGCGATCGGCGCTTGCATCTACGCCTGCATGCAGGGCTATCCCCCGAACGACGCGCCGCAGCGCATCGAGAAGGACCGCCTCGGCTTGAGCCTGTCGCGGCTGCGCAATGTGTACTCCGACAACCTGATCGAGGTCACCGAGTGGTGCATGTCGCTCGATCCGCTGTCGCGCCCGCAGAGCGTCTTCGCGCTGCAAAAGGAGCTGGGCCGCGAGACCGAGCGGCAATACACCAAGCTCACCTTCAGCGAGCGCCTGAAGCTGCAGCTCGAGAACCTGACGAGCGGCGCGAAGGCATGAGGCCGTGCCGGCAGGGCCCTTTGGCCGCGTGCCGAAGGACAGCGCGCCGCGCGCAGGCATCTGCCGCCCAGCCATGAGATTTGCCGTCTATCAGGTCAGCCGCAAGGGCGGCCGCGAGAAGAACGAAGACCGCATGGGCTACTGCTACACGCGCGACGCGGGTCTCTTCGCGCTCGCCGACGGCATGGGCGGTCATCCGGAAGGCGAGGTCGCGTCGCAACTCGCGCTGCAGATGCTCGCCGCGCTCTTTCAGCGCGCCGCGAAGCCCAAGCTCGAGAACCCGACCCGCTTCCTGAACGAGGCGATCATCGCCGGCCATCACCAGTTGCTGCGCTACGCGACGCAGAAGGCCTTGCTCGATACGCCGCGCACGACGCTCGTCGCCTGCCTGCTGCAGGGCAACGCGGCGTACTGGGCGCATTGCGGCGACTCGCGCCTGTACCTCGTGCGCGGCGCCAAGCTCGTCGCCCGCACCCGCGACCACTCCTACTCCGAACTGCAGGATACATTGCGCCACGACGTGATGCCGGTCGAGCGCTTCAATCGCAACGTGCTCTTCACCTGTCTCGGCAGCCCGGGCAAGCCGGTCGTCGACACGGTCGGGCCGCTGCTGCTGCAGCGCGGCGACCGCATGCTGCTGTGCTCGGACGGACTGTGGGGCAACTTGAGCGACGCCGAGATCACCGATCAACTGGCGAATCATCCGATCTCGCAAGCGGTGCCCGACCTCGTTGAGATGGCGCTGCGCAAGGGCGGCGCCAAGTGCGACAACGTGACGGTGCTCGCGATCGAGTGGGAGTCGGCCGAGAACGCCGACAGCGCCGCCGCCGTCTCGACGCAGGCGCTCGGCGACGAGGTCTTCGCGTCGACGATCCAGGCCAGCGTGCTCGGCCAGGAAGCATCCGACGAACTCGACGAAGCCGAGATCGAACGCTCGATCCGCGAGATCAAGGACGCCATCCAGCGCTCGGCGCGGCGCAAAACCTGAGCCATCCATGACGACGATCTACTCGCGCAATCAAGGCCGCGCCGCCGACGCGCTGCGTCCGGTTCGAATCACGCGCCACTACACGCGCCACGCCGAAGGCTCGGTGCTCGTCGAGTTCGGCGACACCCGGGTGCTGTGCACTGCGTCGGTCGAAGAGAAAGTGCCGCCACACAAGCGGGGCAGCGGAGAAGGCTGGGTCACGGCCGAATACGGCATGCTGCCGCGGGCGACGAACACGCGCAGCGACCGCGAGGCGGCGCGCGGCAAGCAAAGCGGCCGCACGCAGGAGATCCAGCGCCTGATCGGCCGCTCGCTGCGCTGCGTGTTCGATCTGAAGAAGCTCGGCGAGCGCACGATCGCGCTCGACTGCGACGTGATCCAGGCCGACGGCGGCACGCGCACCGCGGCGATCACCGGCGCCTTCGTTGCCGCGCACGACGCCGTGCGCTGGCTGCGCGAGCGCAAGCTGATCGAAGAGTCGCCGATCACGGACTTCGTCGCCGCCGTCTCGGTCGGCATCGTCGAGGGGACGGCGCTGCTCGATCTCGAATACACCGAAGACTCGGCCTGCGATACCGACATGAACGTCGTCATGACGGGCACCGGCGGCTTTGTCGAGTTACAGGGCACGGCCGAAGGCGCGGCGTTCTCGCGCCGCGAGCTCGATGCGCTGATGCAGCTTGCCGAGCAGGGGATCGCCCTGCTGATCCAGGCGCAGAAGGCGGCGCTGGCAAAGTAGCCGCACACGCGCCGCGAACATGAAGCTCGTGCTGGCGTCGAACAACGCGAAGAAGCTCGCCGAGTTGCAGGTGCTGTTCGCGCCGCTCGACGTCGAGATCGTCGCCCAAGGCGCGCTTGGTGTCGCCGAGGCCGACGAGCCGCACCACACCTTCATCGAGAACGCGCTCGCCAAGGCCCGTCATGCCGCGGCACGCACTGCCAGCGCGGCGATCGCGGACGATTCGGGGCTGTGCGTCGCGGCGCTCGGCGGCGCGCCGGGCGTTGCATCGGCGCACTATGCGCCTGTCGCGCCCACTGCGGCCGGCCGCGAAGCGCAGCGGGACGAGCAGGACGCGGCGAACAACGCGCTGCTGCTGCGCAGCCTGCAAGGCGCGGCTGATCGCCGCGCGCGCTACGTCAGCGTGCTCGTCGCGCTGCGCTCGCAGGATGATCCGGAACCGCTCGTCAGCGTCGGCCGCTGGGAGGGCGAAGTGCTCGCTGCGCCGCGCGGCAACGGCGGCTTCGGCTACGACCCGCTCGTGTTCATCCCCGCGCTCGGCCGCAGCGTCGCCGAACTCGACGCCGCGACGAAGAATGCGCACAGCCATCGCGCGCGCGCGGCGCGGGCGATGCTCGCGGCGATGCGCGAGGCGTGGCAGCTTGGCTGAGATCGCGATTCACGCCGAGGGCGAGGAAGGCGTGCCGCGCTCGACCGCCGAGCGCCTCGCCGACGTTCAGCTCCCTGGCCCGCTGAACCTGTACGCGCTGCCGCCGCTCGCGCTCTACATCCACCTGCCCTGGTGCCTGCGCAAGTGCCCGTACTGCGACTTCAATTCGCACGCATCGAGCGCCGAGCCGCCGTTCGATCGCTACCTGCAGGCGTTGCGCTGCGACCTCGAGGCGGCGCTGCCCTTCATCTGGGGCCGGCGTCTGTACAGCGTCTTCATCGGCGGCGGCACGCCGAGCCTGTTCACACCGGATGCAATCGACCGCCTGCTCGCCGACGTGCGATCGTTGCTGCCGGTCGAGCCCGGCTGCGAAGTCACACTCGAAGCGAACCCGGGCACGTTCGAGCGCGATCGCTTTCGCGGCTATCGCGCCGCCGGCGTGACAAGGCTGTCGATCGGTGTCCAAAGCTTCGACGACGCCAGGCTGCAGGCGCTCGGCCGCGTGCACGACGCAAAGCAGGCGCGCTCTGCGATCGAGGAAGCGAAAGCGGCTTTCGACACCTTCAACATCGACCTGATGTACGCGCTGCCGGGTCAGGCGCTCGCCGGGCTCGAAGCCGATCTGCGCGCCGCGCTCGCCTTCGAGCCGCCGCATCTGTCGGTCTATCACCTGACGATCGAGCCGAACACCTTCTTTGCCAGCCACCCGCCGGTGCTGCCCGACGACGATACCGCCGCCGACATGCTCGACCGGACCGTCGCGCTTGCCGCTGCGCACGGACTCGAACGCTACGAGGTCTCGGCCTTCGCGCGCCCCGCACACCGCTGCGTGCACAACCTCAACTATTGGCAGTTCGGCGACTATCTCGGCATTGGCGCCGGCGCGCACAGCAAGCTCTCGTTTGCGCACCGCGTTCAGCGCCAGGTGCGCGTTCGGGATCCGGCGCGCTACATGGCGCGTGCGCTGGCGGGCGATGCGATCACGCAGGACCACGAAGTCACGCGCGAAGACCTGCCGTTCGAGTTCATGCTCAACGCGCTGCGCCTGACGGACGGCTTCACGCTCGCGAGCTTTTGCGAACGCACCGGGCTTTCCCTTTCGGCGATCCGTTCCGGGCTTGCCGAAGCCGAGCGGCGCGGGCTGATCGAGCGCGATCTGCAGCGCGTCTGGCCGAGTGCGCGCGGGCTCGACTTTCTGAGCGACCTGCAGGCAATCTTCCTGCCGCCGGCCGGACGCTGAGCGCGCCGTCTCAGGCGCTGCCGAGCGCTTCGAGGCGCGCCGTCTTCAGCCGTTCGATCAGCCTTGCGGCGATCTTTTCCAACGGCAGCACTTCGTGCACCGCGCCGGCGGCGATCGCCTCGCGCGGCATGCCGAAGACGACGCAGCTTGCTTCGTCCTGCGCGAGGTTCCAGGCGCCCGCCTCGCGCATCGCCTTCATCGCCGTCGCGCCGTCGGCGCCCATGCCGGTCAGCATGATGCCGATCGCGCTCGCGCCGACGACGCGTGCCGCCGAGTCGAACAAGACCTCGACCGACGGCCTGTGCCGGTTTACCGGCTCGCCGTCGAAGACGCGCGCCCGCAAGCCGGCCGCCGAGCGCTCGACGCCGAGCTGGCGTCCGCCGGGGGCGACCAACGCATGGCCGCGGCGCAGCGGTTCGCCATGGCGCGCCTCGCTGACGCGAATCCGGCACTGGCGGTCGAGCCGCTCGGCATAGCTGCGCGTGAAGCCGGGCGGCATGTGCTGCGTGATCAGGATCGGCGGCGCATCGGCCGGCAGTTGCATCAAGACGGCGCGCGTCGCCTCGGTGCCGCCGGTCGAGGCGCCGATGAAGATGACGCGGTCCGCTGGCGCCGCATCGGGCAGCGGCGCTGGCGAATGCGGCGCGCGGACGGCTTCGATCGGTCTCGTTGCACGGTGCAGCGTGGCGCATGCCGCGACGCGCAGCTTGGCCGTCAGCTCGTCGGCCAGGCTGCGAAGCCCGCCGGCGACGCCGATTCGCGGCTTGGCGACGAAGTCGACCGCGCCGAGTTCGAGCGCGCGCAACGTGGCCTGCGCGCCGCGCTCGGTGAGGGTCGAAACCATCACGACCGGCATCGGGTGCAGCCGCATCAGGCGCGCCAGGAAGTCGAGGCCGTCCATGCGCGGCATCTCGACGTCGAGCGTGATCACGTCGGGGTCGAGTTCGCGGATCATCTCGCGCGCGGTGAACGCGTCGCTCGCCGCGCCGATGCACTGCATGTCGGCTTCGCGGTTGATGATCTCGGCCAGCAGGCGGCGAACGAGCGCCGAATCGTCGACCACGACGACACGGA
>CAZVNC010000210.1:1293-5132 GCA_964628305.1 uncultured Ideonella sp. | reverse complement strand
CGCCGACGTGGATGCCGGTGCGCACGCCGTAGGCGGCGCCGAACTTGGCCATCCAGACGAACATGATGATGCACAACTCCTGCGCCCAGCCGAAGTTGAGCGTGAGCATCCAGTCCTGCACGACCGGGATGTGCATGCCCGACGCGTAGCGGTGCATCACGGCGACGAAGATGATCAGCGTCGCCGCGCCCATGAGGAAGGTGATCAGCCATTCCTCGAGATGATCGAGAGCCCGCATCACCATCGGCGTGCCTCCGGATTGTTCTTGTCGGCCTCGCGCCGGGGCACCGCCCGCGGCGCCGGTTCAGGCGTGGATCAGAGCTTGCTCGGATCGAAGCCGGTCTCCTTGTAGACCTCGCGCAGGGTGTCCGCGCCGATGCGCGACTCCATCTCCTTGTGCACCTTGATCATCGCCTTCTTCAGCGCCAGGCGCTCCTGGGCGGTGGGCGTGTAGACGTCGGTCTTGCCCGATACCTTCACCTTGGCCATCGAGCTGTCGTTCTCTTCCTGCGCGATCTTGTTGGCGTAGGTGGTCGCCTCTTCCATCGCCTTTTCCAACTGGCCGCGCACATCGGCTGGCAGACCATCCCAGAACTTCTTGTTCGTGATGACGGCATAGCCGAGATAGCCGTGATTGGTGATCGAGACGTTCTTCTGCACCTCGTACATCTTCTGCGTGTACAGGTTCGAAGGCGGATTCTCGGTGCCATCGACGACTCCCGTCTGCAGCGCCTGGTAGACCTCGGAGAAGGCCATCACCTGCGGCAGCGCGCCGACCGCGCGCATCTGCGCCTCGAGCACCTTCGACGACTGGATCCGCATCTTCAGGCCCTTGTAGTCTTCCGGCATCTTCAAGGGCCGGTTCGCCGACATCACCTTGAAGCCGTTGTCCCAATAGGCCAGGCCCTTGATACCCTTGGACTCGAGCTTGGTGAAGAGCGCCTTGCCGACCGGACCGGTCGTCACCTTGTGCAACTCGGTTTCGTTGTCGAAGATGAAAGGCAGGTCGAAGAGTTCGAATTCGCGAACGCCGAGCGGGCCGAACTTGGCGAGCGAAGGAGCCAGCATCTGGACGGCGCCGATCTGCAGCGCCTCCATCTCTTCCTTGTCCTTGTAGAGCGTGCTGTTGGGATAGACCTCGACCTTGACCTTGCCGCCGGTGAGCTCGGCGGCCCGCTTGGCAAAGAACTCGCTCGCCTTGCCCTTGGGCGTATCGGCGGCGACGACGTGGCTGAACTTGATGACGATGGGCTCGGCGGCGGTCGCTGCCTGAGCAATCAGGAGGAGGGCCGCAGCGGCCAGGATTCGAAGTGACATGGGTCGGTTCCTTTGACAGTGAATCGGCGAGCAAGATCCGACTGGAACATAACCTGTCGCGAATGGCAGGCCAATGAGGAAACTACGCATGGCGATGCGATTCGGATTGACCCGGTTTGCGGGGCGGGTGCCACCAGCAGCGCGGATGACCGCCTGTTTCGCCGTTTCGAATCAGTTCTGCACGACCTTGTCGATCGCCAGCCGCACGCCGTCGGCGTGATTCGCCATCGCAGGCGTCTCGCCGAACAGATCGCCAGGACTCGGCGCGGCCTGTCCGCTCTTGCTGACGCGCGCGCTGACGATCACCCTCGGCGAAGTCGAGAGCTTGGCGGCAGGCGACATCGCGCTGCTGTCGTCGAGCGTGAAGGCAGCCGGCAGATCCTTGACCTGCAGGCGCACGATCGCCAGCGGCATGCGCGGCCCGTCGGCGGCGCGTGCGTAGATGAAGACGATGTCGTCTGCAGCGGCTTTGCCGGCAAGGCCGGGCGACAGGCTCACCGTGCCGCGGATCGCAACCGCGGCCGCGGACGGCGACGGCGCGGGGGGCTGCTTCGCATCCGCCGACGCTGTCGCCTGCGGGGCAAGCCCGGCCTGCCGGCGCGCTTCGTCGATGCCGGACTGCAATTCGGGCAGGTAGACGCTGCCAGGCGGCGAGAGCTTGACGACGCGCTCCCAGTACTGCACCGCGCCGGCAAAGTCCTTGCGGTCGAACGCTGCGGCGCCGGAAAGCGAGAGCGCCTTCAGGTTGTCAGGCTCGAGTGTGAGGGCGCGTGCTATCAGCCGGCTCGGCTCGCCCTCGAGGCTGCGGCCGTTCGCAACCGCGAGCACGTCGGCGTAGTCGACCAGCAGCGCTGCATCGTCGGCGCGCAACGCGACCGCCTTCTCGAACGCCGCCAATGCCGGACCGACCTGCCCGAGGCGGACGTAGGAGCGCGCGAGCAGGGCCCAGCCTTCGGCTTGCTCGGGATGCTCCTTCATCTTGGCGGCGAGTTCCTCGACCGCTTGCGTGAACTTGCGCTCGTTCTCGGACTGCGCCGCGCTGTCTGCTGCCGAACTCGCCGCCGGCGCGCCGGCGCCCGCAAGACCCGGCGAGCCGGTCCACCAGTAGCCGACGCCGGCCACCACAAGCACGACCGCGGCGAGCGAGGCGATGAATCGCTTCGACGGCCGCGCCGTGCTGCCGTCCGGCGCCGGCTGCGTAAGCACCTGATCGACAAGTGCGCGCTCCAGACGCGCCTTCTCCGCGGCATAGGCGTCGTCGGCGAGCTCGCCTTTGCGGTGCCCGGTCTCGATCTGTTGCAGCTTGCGCCGCAGCGCGGCAATTTCGTCGGTCATACGTTTGGGCTCGAAGCGTGCGCCGGGCGCTGCATTGCGCGCCTGCGATCAGGGGGCGGACGCGGGTCGCTCGGCGTCGTCCGGCTCGTCGTCGGGATCGAACTGATCCGCGCTCAGCCGGCTGCGATGGCGCAGCACGAGCGCAAGCCCGGCAAGACCGCCGCCAAGCAGCAGCAGGGGCCCGAACCAGAGCAGCCAGGTCGTCGTCTTGACGGGCGGACGGTAGAGCACGAAGTCACCATAGCGCGCCGTCATGTAGTCGAGGATCTGCTGCTTGCTCTGGCCGCCCTGCAGCAGTTCGCGCACCTCTTCGCGCAGGTCGACGGCGAGGTCGGCGTGCGAATCGGCGATCGTCTGGTTCTGGCAGACGAGGCAGCGCAGTTCGCTCGTGATCTCGACCATCCGCGCTTCCAGCGCCGGGTCGGCGGCGGCGGGCGCGGCCTGCTTGGCCCACGACGCTGCCGAAAGCAGGGCCAGCATCGCGGCCAGCAGCAGCCTACGCATTGAGTTCACGCAGCAACGGCTCGATGCGGTCGCGCAGCACCTCGGGCGTGACCGGGCCAATCTGCTTGAAGCGTACGACGCCTTGCTTGTCGATGACGAAGGTCTCGGGAACGCCGTAGACGCCGAAGTTGATGCCGACCCGGCCGTCGGTATCGGACAGCGATGCCGCGTACGGGTTGCCGAGCCGCGACAGCCAGGCGATCGCGTTGCCGCGCTCGTCCTTGTAGTTCAGTCCGTAGATCGGCACCTTGCCGCGGCGCGCAAACTCGACGAGCACCGGATGCTCGTCGTGGCAGGCGGCGCACCACGACGCCCAGACGTTGAGGATCCAGACCTTGCCAGCGAGATCCTGGTTGGTGATGCGCTGCGCCGGATCGTCCAGGCGCGGCAGATCGAACGCCGGCGCCGGCTTGCCGATGAAAGGCGAGGGCACCTCGCGCGGGTTCAGGTTCAGGCCGACGGCGAGGAAGCCGAGCAGGACCGCGAACAGCGCCAGCGGCGCCAAGTATTTCCAGCGCCTGCTCATGCCGCAGCCGCGCCCGCCGCGTGCGCCGTCGCCTGCTGTTCCCTTCGCGCCAGGCGGTAGCGCCGGTCGCTCGCGGAGGTGGCGCCGCCGCGCGCCAGCACGAGGCAGCCGCCCCCGATCCCCGTCACGAACGGCGTGTAGTAGACCCGCCCGATCC
>CAZVNC010000210.1:0-1283 GCA_964628305.1 uncultured Ideonella sp. | reverse complement strand
GAAGCCCCTGGCGGAGGCCGGCTCATCGCCATTGCCATAGGTGGCGGCGAGGATTAGGATACGCCGCGCCTGCCGGTAGCGCCGGTCGGTCGCGGCGATCGCGCCGCCGAGCGCCATGACGAGGCAGCCGCCCCAGATCCACGTCACGAACGGCTTGTAGTAGACCCGCACGATCCAGGCGTCGCCTGCCACCGGCTGGCCGAGCGACACGTAGAGATCGCGCGTCAGCCCGGTGAGGATTGCCGCCTCCGTCATTGGGCTCGTCTGCACCCGATAGACGCGCTTCTCGGGCCGCATCTGCGCGATCTCGCGCTCGCCCTTCGTGACGACGACGAGGCCTTGCGCGGCGTTGTAGTTCGGCCCCGCGACATCGCGCACGCCCTGGAAGGTGAAGGTGTAGCCGTTGATCTCGGTTGTGTCGCCGACCGTCATCTTCACGTCGCGCTCGACCTCGTAGGTCTTGACCATCGTGACGCCGAACGCAAACGCGGCGACGCCGAGATGCGCGACCATCATGCCGACCGTCGCCCGCGGGATCACTCGCAGCCGCTGCCAGACCGATGCGCGCACGCCGCCCGCCGGTCGCACGCGCTCCCAGAGGTCGGTCGCGGTCGAGGCGACGACCCAGAACGCGAGCAGCAGACCGAGGCTCGCGAGCAGCGAGAAGTGCCCGGCGAGCCATCCGGTGGCGAGCGTCGCGATCACGGCTGCGAGCACCGCCCAGCGCAGCCGCAGCGCAAGATCGGACGCCTGTGCCTCCTTCCAGCGCGCCAGCGGCCCGATGCCCATCAGCACGATGAGCGGCGCCATCAGCGGCACGAAGACGGTGTCGAAGTAGGGCGGGCCGACCGAGATCTTGCCCAGGCCCAGCGCATCGAGCGCGAGCGGGTACAGGGTGCCGAGAAACACCGCGCCGCAGGCGACGATCAGCAGCACGTTGTTGACGAGCAGCAGCGTCTCGCGCGAGACGGGCGAGAAGCGCGAGCCGAGGCCGACCGTCGGCGCGCGCCAGGCGTAGAGCGCGAGCGAGGCGCCGACCACGATTGCGAGGAAGGCGAGGATGAAGAGGCCGCGCCGCGGGTCGGTCGCGAACGCGTGGACCGACGACAGCACGCCCGAGCGCACCAGGAAGGTGCCGAGCAGCGAGAGCGAGAAGGTCAGGATCGCGAGCAGCACCGTCCACGACTTGAATGCGCCGCGCTTCTCGGTCACCGCGAGCGAATGGATGAGCGCGGTGCCGACGAGCCAGGGCATGAACGACGCGTTCTCGACCGGGTCCCAGA
>CAZVNC010000209.1:1785-5137 GCA_964628305.1 uncultured Ideonella sp. | reverse complement strand
CGCAGGGCCTTGCCGTGCTGCGCGACCTCGGCATCGCCGACGACGATCCGCGCGTGAATCCGAACGGCGGCGCGATCGCGCTCGGCCATCCGCTCGGCGCGAGCGGCGCCAGGCTCGTGACGACGGCCGTCAACCAGCTCGAGCGCTCGGGGGGACGCTTTGCGCTGTGCACGATGTGCATCGGCGTCGGGCAGGGCATCGCGATCGTCGTCGAGCGCGTCTGACGCTGGGACGCCGCAGGCAGCACGGTGAACCTCCTGTTGCTCGGTGGCGACGTCTTTCTCGGGCGCGAGCTGCTCGACGCCGCGCTCGCCCGCGGGCACGCGGTGACGGTCTTCAACCGCGGCAACGCGCGCCGCGACTGGCCGGCCGGCGTCCAGGTGCTGACCGGCGACCGGCGCGGCGACCTCGCGGCGCTCGAATGCGGTCACTGGGACGCGGCGCTCGACACCTGCGGCTACTGCCCCGCCGACGTCGAGCCCACCGCCAGGGCATTGGCGGGTTGCGCGCGCTACCTGTTCGTTTCCAGCATCTCGGCCTATGCGTCGCTCGCGACGCCGGGGCAGGAGGAAAGCGCGCCGCTCGCCGGCGCCGATGGAATCGATGCCGACGCCGCCGTGACGGCGCAGAACTACGGCCCGCTGAAGGCCGAATCCGAGCGCGTGCTTTCCCGCCTGCTCGGCGCGCGGCTGATCGTCGTGCGGCCCGGGCTGATCGTCGGCCGCGGCGATCCGAGCGGGCGCTTCAGCTACTGGCCGTGGCGCGCGGCGGCGGGCGGGCAAATGCTGGTGCCGGACGCGCCGTCGGCTCGTTTGCAGTTCATCGATGTGTGCGATCTCGCAGCGTGGATGATCGGGCTGCTGGAAGTCGGCGCGACAGGCGCGTTCAATGCGACCGGCCCGGCCGGCGGCGAGTCGATCGGCTGGGCCGAACTGATCGCCGCCTGCCGAGACGGCGTGCGCCAAATTGGTTTGTTGCCGGCCGAACCGGTTGCGGTCGCCGAGTCGCTGTTGACGGCGCAGGACGTCGCGCCGTGGACCGGACTGCCGTTGTGGATTCCGGCGAGCGACCAGGAGACTGCCGGCCTGATGACGGTCGACATCTCGCGCGCGACGGCGAACGGCTTGCGCACCCGGCCGCTCGACGATACGGTTCGCGCCGTGCTTGCCGAGCCGGTGCCTGGCGCGGATGACCCGCGCGTCGCGGCCAGACTCTCGCCGGCGCGCGAGGCCGAACTCATTGCGCTGGCGATTGCCGCCGGCAATGCGATGGAGCAGGGATGACGCAGAGTGAGTCGAGTCGATCTGGCGTGCGACGCGCTGTCGCGGCCCTTGCCGTTGCCGTGCTCGCCGGCTTGACCGGGCTGCCTTGCGCGGCGGCTGACGCGACGCCGGCCGACAAGCTGCCGCTCGCCAAATTCCAGCTTGCGCCGGGCTTCAAGGCCGAGATCTTCGCCGCCGGCGTGCCCGATGCGCGCAGCCTGCGCGAGGGCGACGCCGGCACGGTCTTCGTCAGTTCGCGCTCGGCCGGCAAGGTCTACGCGATCGTCGAGAAGGATGGCAAGCGGCAGGTGAAGACGATCGCCGACAAGCTCGAAATGCCGAACGGCATCGCGTTTCAAAAGGGTGCGCTCTACGTCGCGACGATGACGTCGATCCTGCGATTCGACGACATCGAGCAGCGGCTCGACGACCCGCCCAGGCCGGTGATGGTCTACGACCAGCTTCCCGACAAGCGCGCGCACGGCTGGCGCTACATCGCAATCGGCCCCGATCGCAAGCTCTACGTCGGGATTGGCGCGCCGTGCAACATCTGCATGCCGCCGCCCGGCTTCGCGCAGATCAGGCGCATGAACCTCGACGGTAGCGGCGTCGAGGTGGTCGCCGAGGGCGTGCGCAACACGGTCGGCTTCGATTTCGATCCGAAGGACGGCAGCCTCTGGTTCACCGACAACGGCCGCGACTGGATGGGCGACGAGCTACCCAACGACGAACTCGACCACGTCACGCAGCCCGGAAAGCAGCACTTCGGCTTCCCGTACTGCCACCAGGGTATGTTGCCCGATCCCGAGTTCGGCCGCGGCAAGAACTGCGCCGACTTCGCGCAACCGGTGTGGCTGCTCGGGCCCCACGCGGCGGCTCTCGGCATGCGCTTTTACGACGCCACGCTGTTCCCGCCGAAGTATCGCGGCGCGATCTTCATCGCCCGCCACGGCCCGTGGAACCGGTCGCAGAAGTTCGCCGCCGACGTCGTCGCCGCCTTCCCGGACGGCAAGGGCGGCATCTCGAACATGGAGCCGTTCCTCGGCGGCCTGGTCGAGAACAACCGCTTCCTCGGCCGGCCGGTCGACGTCCTCGTGCGCAAGGACGGCTCGCTGCTTGTCAGCGACGACCTGAACGGCGCGGTCTACCGCATCAGCGTTGCGCCTTGATTCGGTGCGCGTCGCCGATCACGCGCTTGACCTTGCCGCTGCTGCCGCGCAGTAGCGGCTGGCCGTGCTCCATGACGATGCGCAGGCCGGGCACGCGGTCGCGCTTGGCGAGCGCGGTAAGCGACCGATGGCAGCGCGTCAATGCGTCGTGCGCCGCGTCGCCGTCGAGCCCGACGCGCAGGCATAGCGTGCGGTCATCCTGCTGGCGCAACTGAAAGTCGAACACGCCGCACTCTTCCTCGAGCAGGGTCGAGAGGGCGAGCGGCAGCCAACTGACGCTGGCGCCGCGCGCATCGCGCCAGACGAGCGGATCGTCCTGCCGGCCCTGGACCTCGATCACCGGCAGCGGCGAGCCGCAGGCACAGGCCCCGGGCAGCACGCGCAGCCGGTCGCCCAGGTCGTAGCGGATCAACGGCTGGAGGTGGTTCGCGAGGTTCGTCAGCAGCGTCGTGTGCGAGACGGCGCCGGGCGCAACCGGCTGCATCCGTTCGTCCACCGGCTCGAGGATGCACCAGTCGGTGTTCGCGTGCATCGCGCCGTGCGCGCACTCCCAGCCGATCGACAGGAATTCGGATGCGCCGTAGCTGTTGCGCACGTGGCAGCCGAAGGTGGCCTCGACGTGGCGGCGCACATCGGCGGTGAGCGTCTCGCCGCCGGTCCAGATCTCGTCGGGCTTGATCTGCAGCGCACCCGCGCGCGCCTGGTCGGCGAGCAGCGCAACCGCCGTCGGGTAGCTGACGAGGATCGTCGGCTGCAGGGCGTTCAGTTCGGCAACGATCTCGAGCGTCGGCCGCATGATCGACAGCGTGTGATACGCCATCCCCATCCACGGGTTGAGGCGGCGCAGGCGCTCGACCGAGACGACACTTGCAAAGTGGCCGCCGGTCGCGCCGACGAAGACGAGGCGCTCGCTCAGGTAGA
>CAZVNC010000209.1:0-1775 GCA_964628305.1 uncultured Ideonella sp. | reverse complement strand
GAGCCGGCGCATCGGGCGCAGCGTGTGACGGCGCAGCGCCTCGAGGGCGTCGAGCACCGCCATCGTCGGCGCGTCCTGCACGAAGACGCCGGACTCGCCGCTCGTGCCCGAGCTCTCCCAGACGATGTAGCGGCCGAGGAAGGCCTCGCCGACGCGCGCCGGGTCGGAAATGAACTCACGCACCTTTGCTAGCGTGACCTCGGGCTGCGCGACCGCGTCGTCGAAGCGCGCCATCAGTTGCGCCTTGGTCAGGACCGGAAGCATCCCGAGATCGAGCCTCTCGTCGTTCGCCGGCAAGCGGTCGGGCAGCCGCTCGCGCCAGAAGCGCGTTTGCGAGCGGGCGGCATCGAGCAGCGCGTGCAGCCGGCTCGCCTGGCGCTTGCGTATCGCCCGCACCCCGAGCCGCTGCGCGGTCGTGATGTCCAGGCTCGCGTCGGCCAGCCGCAGCGCGTCGAAGACCGGCGGGGCGAATGCGCTATGCACCATGGCGGTTTCGAAAGTGCCGCTCACGCGGATGGTTCGTCGGCGAGCGATTGCGCGATCTCGTCGGGCTCGGCTTCGGGCTCCGGCGGCGGCTTGACGAGCAGCACCGGCACCGGGCTCGAATGCAGCACCGACTGCGATACCGACCCGAGCAGCGCCTGGCGCAGCGCGCCCATGCCGCGTGCGCTCATCACGATCATCGCGCAGTCCAGCGTTTCGGCCATCTCGACCAGGCTGTGCCCGGGGTCGCCGCTCGCGACCTCGCTCGTGCAGACGATGCCCGCCGCGCGCAGCAAGGCGGCGGCCGGCTCGATCGCGTGCGCTCCGGCGGCATCGCTGATCTCGTGCAGCACCTCGGCGTCGTGGGCGACGACCATCTCGTAGAGCGTCGCCGGTTCCTGCACGTTGGCAAGCACGCATTCGATAGGCAGCCCTTCGCGCGCCAGGCGGATCGCAAAGCGCACCGCGTCGAGCGCGGCGTCGGATCCGTCCACGGGCAGCAATATCTTCATCGTTTCACTCCATTTCGAGTTTCGGTGCAGCGGCGGCCGCCAGAATTGAGCCAGCGCAATTGCGCGCCCATGCGCATCATGCCTGCAGCGGCGCGCCATGCAACTGCCGGGGCGGGCGGCGCGGTGTTGCGGCTTTGCGCGACGCGCCGACCGCGAACTGCGGCGACAATGCGCGATGCCTGCCGGGCGCGCCCTGCCTTGATCCTTCGCCACGCCTTCATCCCGCTCGACAACGTGCGGCTCGCGCATCTCTGCGGCAGCCTCGACGAGCACCTGCGCGGCATCGAAGCG
The DNA here is from genome assembly GCA_964628305.1 of uncultured Ideonella sp. Classification (GTDB taxonomy): domain Bacteria; phylum Pseudomonadota; class Gammaproteobacteria; order Burkholderiales; family Burkholderiaceae_C; genus CAIKUF01. The sequence goes on along the minus strand of CAZVNC010000209.1, from coordinate 489 downwards.
GCGCTCGACGTGCGAATCTCGCGGCGCAACGAATCGTTTCGCGTCGAAGGCGCGAAGGGCGCCGCCGAGCGCGCCGTCGCACTGCTGCAGTCGCTCTACGACCGGGCCCGAAAGCCGATCGGCGCCGAGGCCTTCCAGCTCGCGCTGACCGAGGCGGCCGCCGATCTGGCCGCACCGCCGCGGCGCCGCACTGCACCGGCGGCGCCGACGCCGCTGCACGACGCCGCCGACGTGCCGATCGTGCTGCGCACGCGCCACGCCGATTTGCGCGGACGCACGCCGAATCAGGTGCGCTACCTGCGCAGCATCCTGACGCACGACATCAGCTTCGGCATCGGCCCGGCCGGCACCGGCAAGACCTTCCTCGCCGTCGCCTGCGCGGTCGACGCGCTCGAGCGCAGCGCGGTGCAGCGCATCGTGCTCACGCGCCCGGCGGTCGAGGCCGGCGAGCGGCTGGGTTTCCTGCCCGGCGACATGGCACAGAAGGTC
>CAZVNC010000208.1:0-5164 GCA_964628305.1 uncultured Ideonella sp. | reverse complement strand
TTCACGATGGCCGCCGTCGTACTGCTGGCGGCGACCCGGACGCTGCCGATCTCGCTTGCCGCGCTCGGCGGCGTGCTGTTTCTGCTGGCCTCGCGATGCCTGTCGCTGCAGGACGTGACTCGATCGCTGTCGATCAAGGTCGTGTTGCTGGTCGCCGCCAGCCTCGCGCTCGGCGACGCGCTCGACGTGACGGGTGCGACCGCGTGGCTCGCGCAACTGCTGGCCGACGCCGCGGGCAGCCTGAGCTCGGCCTGGGTGCTGGCGCTGCTGATGGCCATGATGGGCTTCGTGACGAACTTCGTCTCCAACAATGCGGCGGCCGCGATCGGCACGCCGCTCGCCGTCGAGTTCGCACGCTCGCTCGGTGTGCCGCCCGAGCCCTTCGTGCTCGCCGTTCTCTTCGGCTGCAACCTGTCGTTCGTGACGCCGATGGGCTACCAGACCAACCTGCTCGTGATGAATGCGGGCGGCTACCGGTTCGGCGATTTCGTGCGCGTCGGCGCACCGCTGTTCGTCCTGATGTGGGCCGGCCTGTCCTATGGCCTCGTGTTGCGCTACGCTTTGTAGGCGCCGGCCGCGCCGGCGCGGCCCGTGCCGAACCACCCGCTCCACCTGACGAACGCGCACGCCATGGACAGCCAGTTGTCGCCGATCGGCCGTTTCGAGCGGATCCTGCTTGCATCCGACACCACAGCGTGCAGCCTCGATGCGCAACGCATCGCGATGACGATGGCCAAGGAGTGGGGCGCGACGCTGACCCTGGCCTCGGTCATCCTCACCAATCCGATCGCCGAAGAGCTGGCCTACATCCAGGTCGAGTCGGCCGGCAGTGCGGTGCGCGATCTGCTCGAGCGGCTGCAGGCGCAGGCGCACGATCTGGGCATCAGGGCGGAGAAGGTGCTGCTGCTCGGGCGCGACCCGCTCGAGATGATCGTCGAGGCGGCCGAGAAGCATCGCGCCGACCTGATCGTGATGGGCCGGCGCGAGAAGCCGGGCTTGCTGCGCCGCATCGTCGGCACGACGACGACGAAGTCGATCGGCAGCGCCTGCTGCAGCGTGCTCGTCGTCCCCGAGGGGGCGGCGATGTGGCACAAGCGCATCCTGCTCGCAACCGACGGTTCGCGCTTCTCGGACGCCGCGGCGGTTGCCGCCGCCCGGCTCGCCGAGCGGGGCAGGCTGCCGGTGTCGGTGATCTCGACGATCCGGGCCTCGTTCTCGCCCGAACGCGCGGCGCAGGCCATGGAGGCCGCGACGCGCGTGCACGACTTCCTCGCTGCCAAGCGGATCGAGGTTGACAAGGCGGTGCTGAACGGCGAGCCGAATCAGCTGATCCTGTCGACCGCGGCGGCGTTCGGCGCCGACCTGATCGTCATCGGCACCCATGGCCGCAGCGGCTGGGAGCGGCTCGTCGTCGGCAGCGTGACCGAGAGCATCGTCAAGGCGAGCACGCTGCCGGTGCTTGTCGTCAAGCTGTAGCGCGATCGCGCCGGCCGCCTCGAAGGCGGGCCGGCAGGAGGCGTGCGGTTCGAAGCGGCTGGGTTCACTCGGCGCTGGCGCGCTCGCGCACCGCGCGCAGGAAGCCGTTCATCAGCGGCTCGGGGTCGAGCCGGTCGGTGCGCCGCCAGTGAAATTCGGGGTGCCACTGCACGCCCGCCACGTAGAGCGAGCCGGTGGCGCGGATCGCCTCGACGATGCCGTCTTCCTCGCTGCGCGCCTCGACGACGAGGTCGGCGCCGAGCTTATCGACCGCCTGGTGGTGGATGCTGTTGACGAGCGGGTTCTCGTAGTCGGCGTAGGTGCTCGCCAGGCGGCTGCCGGGCTCGAAGCGGATGCGGTGTGCGAGTTCGTCGTAGAGCACCGGATCGACATGCGCGCGCGCCAGCGGACGCAGGGTCGGGATGTCCTGGATCAGCGTGCCGCCGAACGACGCGTTGATGAGCTGCGCGCCGCGGCAGATGCCGAGCACCGGCTTGCCGGCCATCATGAAGCCCTCGATGAGCTCGATCTCGTAGCGGTCGCGGACGATGTCGCCGCTCCATTCGGGCCGCAGCGGCTGCTGGCCGTAGATGCTCGGGTTGACGTCGGAGCCGCCTTGCAGCACGAGCGCATCGAGCACCTGTGCGTACTCGCGCACCGAGATCTTGCGGCGCAGGGCTCCGGCGTCGTAGGACAGCGTCGGCACCGTCATCGCCAGCGCGCCGTGCGACATGATCCAGTGCGCGATCGACTGCTCCAGGTAGAGCAGGGTCTTGTTGCGAAATCCGAGTTCGGCCGGCGGCTTGTGCATCAGCCGCGCCGACAGCCCGATGCGCAGCGGGCGCACGCTCAATGCGCCGATCCGCGCCAGCGCCGGGTCTGCTGGCGCACGACCTCGGCGAGCAGATGCTCGCGGTGCTGCAACTGGCGGATCCAGGTCGCGTCGTTGCCGGTGCCGGCAATCTCGGCGCGCAGCGTCTGGATCGCCTCTTCGGCGCGCAACTCCATTGCGTGCAGCTCGAGCTTGTCGAAGATTGCAAGGATGTCATCGCGCAGCACGCGGTGTTCGCCGCTGTCGGGATCGACGTAGGTCGCGTCGAGCCCGAAGCGGCAGGCCTGGAAGCGATTGAACGTATAGGGCAGGTAGTCGTCCTCGCTCAGCTCGAAGGGCCGCTCGACGCGCAGCCAGCGCGCCAGGCACTGGATGAAGCCGGCCAGCGCGGCCGCCTTCTCGATCGTCAGCGGCGTGTCGAGAACGCGCACCTCGATCGTGCCGAATTCCGGCTTCGGGCGGATGTCCCAGTAGAAGTCCTTCATGCTGCCGACGACGCCGGTGCGCGCCATCTTGGCGAAGTAGCTCTCGAAGTCTTCCCAGCGCTGCACGAACGGCGCCCGCCCCGCGAGCGGGAATGCCGAGACCGAATTCAGGCGCGCCGAATGAAAACCGGTGTCGCTGCCCTGCACGAACGGCGACGACGCGGCAAGCGCGATCAGGTGCGGAATGAAGCGCGACAGGCCGTGCATCAACACCAGCGCCTGATCCGGGCCGGGGCAGCCGACGTGCACGTGCTGGCCGAACACCGTGAACTGCTTGGACAGGTAGCCGTAGAGGGCCGACAGCTCGTGAAACCGCGGCGCATCGTAGATCCGCCTGCGGCTCCAGTCCTGGAACGGATGCGTGCCGCCGCCGCACAGCCGGACGTCGAGCTTCATCTCGCACTCGACGAGCTGGTCGCGGATCGCGCGCAGCTCGTCCAGCACCTGTGCGTGGCCGCTGCACACGCCGGTCGCGATCTCGAGCATGCTGCTCGTGATCTCCGGCTTCACGTCGCCCGGGATGGCCCGGCCCTTCATCAGGCGCATCAGGTCGCCGGCGGCCGTCGTCAGGTCGTAGTCGTGGGTGTTGACGATCTGCAGCTCGAGCTCGACGCCGAGCGTCAGCGGACGGGAGGTGGCAAAGGGTTCGAGGCTCATCGCAGGGCTTTCGCGCCGCGCGCGGCGGCGGGCGGCAGGTCGCCCGCGAGCCGCAATGCGAACTGCACCGCGACCGGGCCCAGCAGTTCGAGCACCGCGACCGCGGTGATGACGATCGGCATCACGCTCTCGGCGAGCGCCGGCGCGCTTGCATAGACGTCGCTCAACATCACGAGCGTCGTCGCCGACAGCGGCATCAAGGTCACCCCGAGCGCCAGCCCCTGGCGCAGCGTCGCGCCGGCCGGACGCGCGAGGGCAACCACGGCCAGCCCCTTGGCGAGGCCGCGCGCGACGAGCAGTGCGAGCGCGGCGAGGCCGCCGGCGGCGAGCACGGCCGGCGACCACGAGGCGCCGACGATGACGAACAGCATCAGCACGACGACGCCGCCCGCGGTGCCGAAGTGGCGCGGCCAGACCCACGGCCGATCGGTCGTGTTGCGCAGCAGCAGGCCGGCCAGCAGCGGGACGAGCAGCGTCGACAGGCCCGCCGCACGCGCGGCGGCGATCGCGAGGACGACGAGGCCGAGCACCAGCAGCACCGAACTCTCGTTGCGCAGGTCGAGCCGGCGCGCGACGACCGCGACGACCGCGGCGAGCAGCGCCGCGAGGACCAGCGAGCCGAAGAACGATTGCGCCAGATGGATCAGCGCGGCCGGCACGTCGGGCGCCTCGCCGGCGTGCCACCAGGCTTCGAGCAGCGTCAGCGCGAGCACCGCGAACAGCGTGTTGAGCGCGGTGAGCAGGATCATGCGGTCCGTCACCTGGCCTTCGGCGCCGAGTTCCATCGCGACGCGGCCGGCGACCGCGGCCGACGACGGAATGGCGAGCGCCGCGCAGCACAGCGCCGTCATCGTCGGCACCTCGAGCCAGTAGAGCACGGCAAACACCGCGACGGCGCTCAGGCTCGCCTCGGCCAGGCTGGTCCAGAACAGCGCCAGGTTGAAGCGCAGCCAGCGCAGGCGCACCCGGCTGCCGATCTCGAACAGCAGCAAGGCGAGTGCCACGTCGACCACCAGCCGCGCGGTACCGGCAAGCGGCATGTCGGGACCCATCCCGGCCCATGCCACGACGCAGCCGGCGGCCGTGTAGCCGACGAGCCGCGGCAGCCGCGAGGTGCGCGCAATGACCTCGCCGGCGAGGGCGCCCGCGACGAGCAGCAGCGCGGCCCAGAACACCGCGTCCGGCGCCCGCAGTCCGGCCGGCCAGGCGATCAGCGCGAGCGATTCGAAATCGAACATCGTGTCTCCTTCTTCGATTTGCATCGCGACCGGGGCAGAGACTCTCCCGATCGCCCGGCACCGCGATCGCGGCGCCCTGACGCCTTCGCGGTGCAAGCGCATTTTGCACGGCGCACTGTCGGGCCGCGCCCGCCGCGCCGCGCGCCTCGGCCGGCGCCGCTCGGGGGCCGGGGCGCGGCGACAATCGGGCGATGCTCGAATTCGAACTGCTCGCCACCGACGGCCTTGCACGCCGCGGGCGCTTGAGGCTCGCCCACGGCGTCGTCGAGACGCCCGTCTTCATGCCGGTCGGCACCTACGGCACGGTCAAGGGCGTGCTGCCCGAGTCGCTCGAGGCGATCGGTGCGCAGATCATCCTTGGCAATACCTTTCATCTGTGGTTGCGGCCTGGCATCGAAGTGCTCGCCCACTTTGGAGGATTGCACCGGTTCGAAGGCTGGTCCCGCCCGATCCTCACCGACAGCGGCGGCTTTCAG
>CAZVNC010000207.1:0-5175 GCA_964628305.1 uncultured Ideonella sp. | reverse complement strand
TGGCCGTTCCAGAAGGTCCCGCGAGATCTCAGGATGTGCAGGTCGTGTCCCAGTGCGTCGCAGCGCGGCTCGATCGGGCGCGTAGCGCTCTCACCCACACGGTGAAAGCGGTCGTGGGCGCACTCCTCGGCGTTTACGCGGTGTGGCCAGCGGAAGAAGGCGGTCAACTGCCGAATCCAGGTTGCAGGCTTCATCGTGTCGGCACATTAGGGGGTGTCCTTGACTTTTACTTGCCCTACGATCACAGGCGCTGTCGGCGCGTTGGTAAGGCACGCGCTGGGAAGAAGCGAGCACGATGCAAGAACTCATTCGCGTCATCAGTGGCGTTTCAGGTAGGGACGCGCCGCCGGATGCGGGTGTTGATTTCTCGCGGCTGGGGTTGATCGGGGAATCGCCGGCGTTCAGAGCTGCGACCCGCCTTCTGCTGCGGCTCGCCGGCTGCAGCGTCACGGTGCTGTTGTGTGGCGAGACCGGCACCGGCAAGGAGTTGGCGGCGCGCGCGATCCACTATCTGGGTGCGCGGCGCGACGAGCCGTTCATCCCGGTGAACTGCGGCGCGATCCCCGACCTGCTGATCGAAAGCGAACTGTTCGGCCACGTGCGTGGCGCGTTCACCGATGCGCGTGAAATGCAATTGGGCCTCGTGGCGCAGGCGGACAGTGGCACGCTTTTCCTCGACGAGGTGGATGCGCTCAGCCTGAAGGCGCAGATCGCGCTGCTGCGCTTCCTTCAAGATGGCAGCTTTCGGCCGCTCGGTGCCCGCAGGTTCGAGAATTCGCGGGCTCGCATCATCGCGGCGACCAACGCTGATCTCGAACGGTTGGTGCAAAACGGCGAATTCCGCAGCGACTTGTTCTTCCGCCTCGCGATCGTGCCGGTGCATCTACCGCCGCTGCGCGAGCGCCAGGGCGACGTGCGCGTTCTGGCCGAAAGCTTTCTGGGCCGACTCGTCGAGCAGCACGGCGGCGGTCCGCGCCGCATCGACGCCGATTCGATGCGCCGGCTCGAGGGCCACACCTGGTGCGGCAACGTGCGGGAATTGGCGAACGTCATCGAACGCGGCTTCCTGCTCGCCGACGACGACTGCGTTCGCATCGACCCCAGTGCGCTGACCGGCGGCGACGATGCGGCGCAGACGCCGGCGATGGCGACGTCCTTCCACCTCGCACGCGCGCAGGCGCTCGACGAGTTCGAGCGCCGCTTCGTCTGCCGCGCGCTGGCGGAGAGCGCCGGCAACGTGTCGCTCGCTGCGCGGCGCTCCGGCAAGGAGCGCCGCAGTTTCGGCAGGCTGCTGAAGAAGCACGGCATCGCCCGCGCGGACTACGCGGCGGCGTCCTGAACCACTGCGCTCCCCCCTAATTCGTGGTGTCTGCCGCGCGCCGAACGGCCTGCGGCTGCGTTCGCGCGCCGGTCCGGGCCGCTGATGGCCCACCCCGGGTCGGCCACTGCCCACCTCGCCGCTGAGCGCACAACCCGCGCGAGCGGCCGCCACAGCGGGTCATGTGACGCCCGGCCTGCCACCCACCGCAGCGCAAGTGCTTGATTTTCCTGAGCAGGGCAAAGCGTTCGGCGTGGCCTGCTACTTGCATGAGGCTTGCCCACGATCCCCGTCAGGAGCAGATGCATGACATGGACACCCAGCCATTCGCAATGGCGGACATCGAGAACGCCATTCGGAGCTACCTGCAAGCGCACCCGCGCGCGATCGACACCGAGCGCGGCATACGCGAGTGGTGGCTGCGCGACTCGCGGCCCCCGTTCCGTGCGGCCGACGTGCAGACGGCGATCGAGCGCCTGGTCGCGGCGGGCGCGATGGCCGTGCATTGCCTGCCCGACGGCCAGCGGGCCTACGCGACCAGCCGCCCACCCACCCAGGCGTCCGTCCCCCGGTCGCCTGGCCGACCTTGACGACGGAGGAATCCCATGCCAGCGGCACTGACTTACCCAGGCGTCTACATCCAGGAAGTGCCCAGTGGGGTACGCACGATCACCGGGGTCGCGACGTCGATCACCGCGTTCGTCGGGCGCGCCGCCGCCGGGGCGACCAACGAACCGACGATGCTGACCAGCTTCGCCGACTACGAGCGCCAGTTCGGCGGCCTGGAAGTCGCGAGTCCGATGAGCTATGCGGTGCGCGACTTCTACCTCAACGGCGGCACGCTGGCGCTGATCGTGCGCGTGGTGCATGACGACGCGGCAACCGCGACGATCACGCTGGCCGGCGAGGGCAGCCCCTCCGACGACCTGGTGCTTGAGGCCTCGAGCGCAGGCGCGTGGGGCAACCGCCTGTCGGCCGCGGTCGACCATGACACCGACCGCGCGCTGCCGCGCGCTTCGCCGCCGGCGACCAACCCGCAGCGCTTCAACCTCACGGTGCGCTATCGGGTGCAGGCCGGCAAGGACAACTTCGTGGTCGAAACCTTCGGCTCGGTGTCCACCGTCGAAGGCGACCCGCGCTTCCTGCCGCTGGTGCTCGAACGCGAATCGGCATACGTGCGCATGACCGGCACGATGCCGGCGGCGCGCCCGGCCTCGAACGTCGCGACGGTGGGCTCGCAGCGCACCGTCACGTGGGTCGACGCCGACACCGGTTCGGGCTCCGACGGCAGCCCGATCGACGACGACGACGTGGTCGGCGAGCAGGATCCGAAGACCGGCATCTATGCGCTGAACCGTGTCGACCTCTTCAACCTGCTGTGCATTCCGCCGCTGGCGCGCGACATCTCCGCGCTGCCGTCGATCTGGACGTCGCCGTCGGCCGCGACCTGGCAGGCCGCGCTCGCACTGTGCGTAGACCGCCGCGCGATGCTGATCGTCGACCCCGATCCGTCCTGGGCGAGCTCGCTCGACCAGGCGATCGGCAACGCGATCGACGGCCGCAATGACCTCAACTTGAGCGGCAGCGCGGCGCGCAACGCGGCGCTCTACTTCCCGTGCGTGCGCCAGGTCGACCCGCTGCGCGACAGCCGCATCGACACCTTCGCGCCCAGCGGCATCATCGCCGGCATCATGGCGCGTACCGACGTGTCGCGCGGCGTCTGGAAGGCGCCGGCCGGCCTTGATGCGTCGCTGAACGGCGTGCAGGATCTGCAGGTCAACCTGAACGACCTGGAGAACGGCCAGCTCAACCCGCTGGGCATCAACTGCCTGCGCTCGATGGGCGTCAACGGCCGCATCGTCTGGGGTGCACGCACCTTGCGCGGCGCCGACGAGAGCGCCGACGAGTACAAGTACCTGCCGGTGCGCCGCCTCGCGCTGTTCCTCGAAGAGAGCCTGTACCGCGGCACGCAGTGGGTGGTGTTCGAGCCGAACGACGAGCCGCTGTGGGCGCAGGTGCGCCTGAACGTCGGCGCGTTCATGCAGGGCCTGTTCCGCCTGGGCGCGTTCCAGGGCGCGACGGCGCGCGACGCGTACTTCGTCAAATGCGACGGCCAGACGACGACGCAGAACGACATCAACCTCGGGATCCTGAACGTGATCGTCGGCTTCGCACCGCTCAAGCCTGCCGAGTTCGTCGTCATCCAGATCCAGCAGATGGCTGGACAGATCGCCACCTGAACCGAGGAACCACGCCATGGCACAGTTCAGCGTCAACGGGACGCGCTACGACCCGTACAAGAACTTCAAGTTTCGCGTCAAGTGGGACGGCCGCTACGTGGCCGGCATCTCCAAGGTGAGCGCGTTGAAGCGCAGCACCGACATGGTCGAGCACCGCGAGGGCGGCGACCCGTCGAGCACCCGCAAGTCGCCGGCTCGAACGAAGTTCGATGCCATCACCCTGGACCGCGGCGTCACGCACGACACCGAGTTCGAGAAGTGGGCCAACAAGGTGTGGAACTTCGGCTCCGGCCTGGGCGCCGAGGTTTCGCTGAAGGACTTCCGCAAGGACCTGATCATCGAGGTCTACAACGAGGCCGGCCAGCTCGCGATCGCCTACAAGGTGTACCGCTGCTGGGTCTCCGAGTACCAGGCGCTGCCCGACCTCGACGCCAACGCGGGCGCGATCGCGATCCAGCACATCAAGCTCGAGAACGAGGGCTGGGAGCGCGACGTCGACGTCGTCGAGCCGTCCGAGCCCAGCTTCACCGAGCCGGCCAATTGACGCGCCGCGGCCGCGATGCGCGAACTCGAAGCGCCCGACCTGCTCGCGCTGTGGGAGCGCGGGCTGACGCGTCATGCGATCGACCGCAGCGCGCTGCTCACAGCCTGGGCGCGGCCGCAGATCGACGCCGGGCGGATTGCGGATCTGCCGCTCGGCGAGATCACCGCCAGCCTGCTGCAGCTGCGCGCGGCGACGTTCGGCGATCGCATCCGCGCGCACGCGGATTGCGAACGCTGCGGCCAGCGCCTCGAGCTGAACTTCGCGACGCACGAGCTGCTGCAGCCCGCGGCTTCGGCGGATGAAGCCGAGGCCGCGGGCGTCCGTCTGCGCCTGCCGTGCCTGCGCGACCTGGCGGCGATCGCCGACGAGCGCGATGCCGAGCGGGCCGCGCGCGCGCTGCTCGCGCGTTGCATGCTGAATGCGCCGGCCGATGCGGATGCGCTGCCGCCCGAGATCGTGCGCGAAATCGAAGACGCGCTCGAGGCCGCCGACCCGAACGCCGACCTCGCGTTCGACGTGCATTGCGAAGCCTGCGGCCACACCGGCAGCGCGCAGCTCGACGCCGGCGAGTTGCTTTGGGACGAGGTCGATGCGCGTGCGCGCGCGCTGCTCGGCGAGGTGCACCTGCTGGCATCTGCCTATGGCTGGAGCGAAGGCGAAATCCTCGGGCTGAGCACGGCGCGGCGCGCGGCCTACCTGTCGATGGTGGCGGCATGAAGGGGCTGCTGCATCGGCTGGCCGCGCGCGCGGCGGGTACGGCGCTGCCGGTGCGGTCGGACGTGCGTTTGCCCTTCGCCGCCGGCGGCTGGGGCGAGGCGGTGCAGGCGCAAGCCGAAGCGGCGGCGCCGGCCGCCGTCGCGTCCTCGCTTGTGCAGGCGCCGCCCGCACACGCCGACCCACCAGGCGCGGCGCCAGCGCCGATGGTCGAACTGCGGACCGCACCGAGCCCGGTGCTCGCGGCACGCGCCGCGCCCGCGGCGCTCGACGAGCACGCGCCTCCCGGCCGCCGGGCCACCATCGAGACCACCGAGACGAGCCGCCGGAATCGGCTGCCGCCGCGGCTGCTGGGTGAA
>CAZVNC010000206.1:0-5239 GCA_964628305.1 uncultured Ideonella sp. | reverse complement strand
CGAACGGCAGCGCGCCGACGCCGCGGAAGAACAGGCCCCGATTGACCTCGCCGCGCAGCGCGGCGGCCAGATGGGTGTCGATGCAGAACTGGCCCCAGGCCGGGTTGCCGTCGCGCAGCCCGCATTGGGCGAGGCAATCGAATTCGAGCTGGCAGCGCTTGGCATGCGCCTGCGCCTGCAGCTTCTCGACCGAGCGCAGGTAGGCCTTGAGCCAGGGCGTCGCCACGGCGCGCGCCGGCAGGCCGGCGACGCTCGTGAATTCGACCAGGTCCTCGTCCTTCGCCTCGGCCAGCACACGCTTGAAGGCGGGCGCCGCGTCGCCCTCGATCGTCACGGCAAACGGCGTGCCGAGCTGCACCGCCGCCGCGCCGAGCGCCTGCAGGCGGGCGATGTCGGCGAAGCTGCGCACGCCGCCGGCGGCGATCACCGGCACCTCGCGCTCGATGCCAGCGGCGCGCAGCGCGGCGAGCGTCTGCGGGATCACGGTCTCGAACTCGAAACGGGCGTCGTGCAGGTCGGCGACCTTGGCCGCACCGAGGTGGCCGCCGGCGACGCTCGGGTTCTCGATCACGATCGCGTCGGGCACGCGCTTTCTGCGCTCCCACTTCTTCAGCACCAGCGCGACGCCGCGCGCGTCCGACAGGATCGGCACCAGCATCGCCTGCGGATGGTCCTGCGCGAGTTCGGGCAAGTCGAGCGGCAGCCCGGCGCCGACGACGATGGCGTCGATGCCGCACTCGAGCGCCCTCGTCACCGACGGCGAGTATTCGCCGACCGCGCGCATGACGTTGATCGCGAGCAGCCCGCGTCCGTTGGCGAGTTCGCGGGCGGCCGCGATCTCGCGCTCGAGTGCCTCGAGGTTGGCGGCGTTGATCTCGGTCTTCGCGACCTCGCCGCGCAGCCCGAGCGTTCGCTTCATCAGGTCGGGGTGCAGCCGGCGCAGATCGACCGAACTGATGGTGCCGACGCCGCCCTGCGCCGCGACACTGCCGGCGAGGCTGTGCGCGGAGATGCCGACCCCCATACCGCCCTGCACCAGCGGCAGCAGCGTCGCATCTCGCAGGCGCAGCGGCGTCAGGCCGCTGGCCATCAAGGTCGCGGCGAGATCAGGATCGATGCGGTGAAGGGTCGGGTCGCTCAAGGGCAGGGCACGCATGGCGACGCTCGCGCCATCCGGATTCGGATGTTAGTCGCAAGACTAAGTTCAAGTCGGCCGCAGTGGTTTGACTTCCGTCAAGCGATTTCCAGTGACGAGCGTCAGGGCCCGGACTTCGGAGCACTCCGCGCTGCGGCCACCGAAACGCCCGCTCAACCGAACCGCACCGGATCGCCACGGCGATCGAACGGCAGCAGGCCGTCGAGCCGCCCGGCCTTGATCGCATCGACCATGCGCTGCAGCGGCGCTTCGGCGTCCACGCTGGTCGGTGCGACGCCGCCGCGGCCCGACAGTGCGGCGCTGAAGACGATCGCCCACGGCGGCCCGGCCTGCGCCGCCTCGGCGGCGAACGCTTCGAAACTGGCGAGTTCATCGGCCGACTTGTCGACGCACATCAGCGGCGCGAGCTCGCCGCCCTCGCCCGCATCGAACTGGCGGCGTTGCTCGGCGCTCGCATCGGCGGGCAACTCGGCGCCGGCGAAGACGAACAACAGCCGCTGCGGCTCGGGCTGGGCCCGCGCCGCCTGGATCAGATCGTCGAAGTGGGTGATGTTCATCGTTCGCTCGCAAGCGGCAGGCGAGCCCGCGCCATTGTGTCCATGCCGGCTATTGCACGAGCGGCGTATCGGCGCTGTCGAGCTGCACGCCGACGATCGCCGCCTCGCCGGCCAGCAGTTGAAGGTACTGGCGCAGCGCGGTGACGAAGGTCTGCTGGCGCAGAGCGAGCGCAACCGCGCCGCGCACCGACTCGAACGCCGGCATGTGCCCGCTCTCGCGCGCCTGCACCTCGACCACATGCAGCCCGAAGCGGCTGTGCACGAGGCGCGGCAGGACGCCGATCTCGGGGCCGGCGAAGAGCTCGCGCGCGAACTCGGGCGCGCAATCGGCGCGCGTGAGCCAGCCCAGATCGCCGCCTTGCGCGGCCGACGGGCAGTTCGACAGCTCGGCTGCGACCGCCGCGAAGCGGTCCGCCTCGCCTTCGCGGTGGCAGCGCAGTTCGAGCAGCGCGGCCTCCGCGCGCTGGCGCAGCAGCCGCACATCGACGCCGGGCGTGACCGCGAACAGCACGTGCCGCACCTGGGCGCGGTCGCCGACGCGAAAGCTCGCATCGTGCGCCGCGTAGTGCCGCCGGCACGCTTCTTCTGACGGCTCGGGCACGCTGAGCTCGCGTGCGAGCAGCGCTTCGATCGCCGCGGTCGCCGCTTCGCTCGTCGCGCCGTCGACCGGCGCCGGATCGTCGGCGCCGAGCAGCCCGGCGCGCTGCGCGGCCTGGCGCAGCAACTCGGTGCAGGCGCGCTGGCGCAGCGCCTCGTCGGCGATCGCCTCGTCCGCTGCGTGGAGCGCGACGCCGTTGATGCTCGCGGGAGCGGTATGCACGCTGGTGCTCATGCGGTGGAACTCCTTGCTGCGCTCAGATGCGCGACGGCGGCGTGTTGTGGCCGGCCGGCACATTCAGGCGGCGCGCACGAACGAGCTGGTAGGGCCGAAACAGGTACGCGATCGAGCCGAAGCCGCTCCAGACGTGCACCAGGCGGCTGAACGGGAAGAGCAGGAAGATCGTCATCCCGAGCACCATGTGCACCTTGAACGGCCAGGCCACCGCGACGAGCGGCAGCGCGTCGGGCTGGAAAGTCCAGATGCCCTGCGCCCACGAAGCGAGGATCAGCATCTCGTGCGCATCGGCCCGGCCAGCCCACGAGAACGGCAGCGTGACGAGGCCGAGCACCAGTTGCACCCACAGGATGATCAGGATGAAGAGATCGGTGCGGTGGCTCGTGAGGCGGATGCGCGGATCGAAGATGCGCCGGTGCAGCAGGATCGTCAGACCCACGAAGCAGACGAAACCGGCGACGCCGCCCGAGATGACGGCCATCAATTGCTTGTGCGGCGCACTGATGAAGGGCTCGTAGACCCAGTGCGGCGTCAACAGGCCGATCGTGTGGCCGAAGAAGAGGAACAGGATGCCGATGTGAAACAGGTTGCTGCCCCAGCGCAGTTGTCCGGCGCGCAGAAGCTGCGACGAATCGCTCTTCCACGTGTACTGGTCGCGATCGAAGCGCGCGAGGCTGCCCATGAAGAAGATGCCGAGGGCGACGTACGGAAAGACCTCGAAGAAGAAGTTGTGCAGGTAGATTTGCATCGGGCTCATTGACGCACTCCTTGATCCGCGCTGCGGCGGACGATCTGAATCGGTTGCGGTTGGCCGGGCTGGCCGGGTTTGGCCTGGCCGAGCGACGAGCAGCCGTCGAAGGCCAGCGGCTCGTCCCAGGCCTCGTCGATCGGCACGTCATCCGGCACGGCGACGATGCGCGCCGTCTCGCCGGCGAGTTCGATCAGCGCGCCCGGCACGCTCGCGTAGCGGCTCGCGCGCTTGGCCAGCGCGGCGAGGATCACGTTCAGGATGTGGGCGATCTCGGCGAGGAAGGCGCGCGCCTCGCGCGGCGGCTGGGTCGACGCGTATTCGAGGACGACCGGCAGATGGTCGGGCATCTGGCCCTCGCCCAGGAACAGGCCCGCCTGTTCGTAGGTCCGCACGAGGTCGATCATCGCCGGGCCGCGGTCGCGCGAGTCGCCGTGCACGTGTTCGAACAGATGCAGCGAGGTGCTGCGTCCGCTGTCGAAGAGCTGCACGTAATCGGCCTCGGCGTCGATCGCGCTCTGGCGTTCGATCGACGCGATCAGCGCCTCGATCTCTGCCAGCCGCGGCGCGGACAGCGCCTGCTCGGCGCGCAGCGCGGCGCGCATCTCGTCCAGATGCGCGCGCAGCGCCGCGTCGGGATAGCTCAGCAATCGCGCCAGCACGCGCAGCGTGAGCGACATGCTCTTGGGCTTGGCCGCGAACATCGTCACACCTCCGCCTTGATCGGGATCGTGCGCTTCTTCTCGCTGCCGAACAGGCTCGTCTCGCCGACCCCCTCCGAACAGCCGTTGCCGAACGAGAAGCCGCAGCCGCCGCGCACGTTGAATGTGTTCTCGGCGTACTCGCGGTGCGTGCTCGGGATCACGAAGCGGTCTTCGTAGTTGGCGATCGCCATCACCTGGTACATGTCCTCGACTTCGTGCTCGGTGAGGCCGACCTGCTTCAACACCGCGAGATCGGTCTCGCCGTCGACGTGTTTCGCGCGCTGGTAGGCGCGCATCGCAAGCATCCGCTCGAGGGCGCGCTCGACGGGCGCGGTATCGCCCGCGGTCAGCATGTTGGCGAGGTAGCGCACCGGAATGCGCAACTGCTTCACGTCCGGGATCTGGCCGTTCGTGCCGAGCTGCCCGGCGTTCGCCGCCGACGTGATCGGCGACAGCGGCGGCACGTACCAGACCATCGGCAGCGTGCGGTACTCGGGGTGCAGCGGCAGCGCGACCTTCCACTGCACCGCCATCTTGTAGACCGGGCTCGTGCGCGCCGCCTCCATCCACTTGTCGGGGATGCCGTCCTTCGCCGCCTGCGCGATCACCGCCGGGTCGAACGGGTCGAGGAAGATGTCGAGCTGCGCCTGGTAGAGGTCGCGGTCGCGCTCGACGCTCGCCGCTTCCTGGATGCGGTCGGCGTCATAGAGCAGCACGCCCAGGTAGCGGATGCGGCCGACGCAGGTCTCGCTGCAGACGGTCGGCTGGCCGGCCTCGATGCGCGGATAGCAGAAGATGCACTTCTCGGCCTTGCCGCTCTTCCAGTTGTAGTAGATCTTCTTGTACGGGCAGCCCGAGACGCACATGCGCCAGCCGCGGCACTTGTCCTGGTCGATGAGGACGATGCCGTCCTCCTCGCGCTTGTAGATCGAGCCGCTGGGGCAGGATGCCACGCAGGCCGGGTTCAGGCAGTGCTCGCACAGGCGCGGCAGGTACATCATGAAGGTGTTCTCGAACTCGCCGACCATCGCCTTCTGCGCCGCCTCGAAGTCGTCGAAGTTCTTGTCGGCGCTGCGCTTGGCGAACTCGCCGCCGAGGATCTCCTCCCAGTTCGGGCCCCAGACGATCTTGTCCATCTGCATGCCGGTGATCAGGCTGCGCGGCCGCGCCGTCGGGCTGGCCTTCATCTCAGGTGCGCTTTGCAAGTGGTCGTAGTCGAAGGTGAAGGGTTCGTAGTAG
>CAZVNC010000205.1:2470-5255 GCA_964628305.1 uncultured Ideonella sp. | reverse complement strand
CACGACAGTCGGCTCGCAATTCGCTTGAGCGCAAGCGTGGCGCGCTGCTACGATTCGTGCCTTCGATTCCGAGCCGAGTGACCGATGAACCCACGCCACACCAATCGACCGCTGCCCGCCCTGCGCGGCGTTGCCGTCGCCGGTGCGCGTGAGTGGCCGGCGCCGCAGGGCAGTCCGATGACCGCGTCGCGCGCAAGCGCCCGTCCCGGCGGTATTCGGATCCGAATCTAGAACTCCCAGCGATACGCACCGAAGGGTTGCCATTCCGCTGTGAGCACAGCGGAAGAGCAAGGCGATCCTGCATCCGCTTTCGCAATTGAAATCCGGCCCGGCCCACGAGGCGCGCGGCCTGCCCGCAGCCCCTAAGAAGGGCGCCGGGTGTGTTGGGAGAAGACCGTGAACATCAACACCTCGAGCCTTGGTCCGCTCTGGCTGACCCTGTGGAGCGCGCTGCCCGCCGCGCTGCGCCGCCGCCTGCGCGTGCCGGCGGGCGACTTGCTGCGCGACGCGACCTACCGCCGCCTGTGGAGTTCGATCCTGATCAGCTCTTTCGGCGGCCAGGTGACGATGCTTGCACTGCCGCTCACCGCGGCCGTGCTGCTGCACGCGACGCCATCACAGATGGGCTGGCTGACCTTCATCGAGATCCTGCCCTTCGTCCTCTTCTCGCTGCCGTCGGGCGTGTGGCTGGACCGCGTGCGCAAGCTGCCCGTCTACATCGTCGGGGAGTCGGCGCTTGCGGTTGTCGTCGCGAGCGTGCCTTTCGCGTGGTGGATGGGCTGGCTGGGCATGGGCTGGCTGTACGCGGTCGCGTTCGTCATCGGCACCGTCTACACGGTGGCCGGGTCGGCGGCGCAGATCGTGCTGACGCAGGTCGTCGCACGCGACCGACTGGTCGAGGCGCACGCGAAGAACGCGCTCGCCTCGTCGGGCGCCGAGGTCGCCGGGCCGGGCTTGGCGGGCGCGTTGATCAAGCTGCTCGGCGCGCCGCTCGCGCTGCTGGCCGACGCGCTGCTGCTCGTCGTCTCGGCCGCGATCCTGCGCGGCATCCGCGTCGACGAGCGCCGTCTGCGGCGCGCGGACGCGCATTTCTGGCGCGACCTGAAGGCCGGCGTGCGCTTCGTTCGCGGCCATAGTCTGCTCGTCTCGCTCGCCGCCGTCGTCGGCGGCTGGCAGATGTGCCACAACGCGGCGCTCGTCGTGCAGATCCTCTTTGCGACGCGCACGCTCGGCCTGTCGGCGCAGGCGATCGGGCTCGCCTATGTCGGCATGGGTGTCGGCACGGTGCTGGCCAGTGTGTTCGGCAACCGCATCTCGCGCCGCCTCGGGCCCGGGCCGTGCCTCGTGCTCGGCATCGCCGTCTGCGGCGCGGGCTGGCTCGCGCTCGCGATGGCGCCCGCCAACGCGCTGGGCGTCGCGCTGTTCGCGCTGATGCTGCTTTGCTTCGCGTTCGGCGCGGTGCTCATCTTCATCAACTTCCTCGCGCTGCGCCAGGCGGTGACGCCCGAGCCGCTGCTCGGACGCATGACGAGCACCATGCGCTGGCTGATCCTGCTGCCGGCCGGCCCGGGCGCGCTGCTCGGCGGCTGGCTCGGCGAGCACCACGGCCTGCGCAGCGCGCTGGCGGTTGCTGGCGGCGCGGCGCTGCTGCTCGCGCTCGCCGCGTGGCGTCACCCGGTGATCCGCGGTGTGCGCGAACTGCCGCGCCCCGAGTCGCCCGAGGATGCGCTCGGCGTCGAGGCGGCGGTGCGCGCGCCGCTCACATAGGGTAGAGCGCGGCAGGCGGCTCGCGTCGCGATGGAGGCCGCAGCGCATCGCAAGTGCGATTCGCGTGCGCGGCGCGCCGACTACACGAGCACGTCAGTCGAGCACGGTCCCGGCGCTTGCGGCCGGCGAGAAGCGGTCGACGGCGTCGGTGATGATGCCGTCGATGCCGAGCCCGATCAGGCGTTGCGCCTCGGCCGGGTCGTTGACCGTGTAGCACAGCGCGCGCAGGCCGGCACCATGCAGCCGCGCGATGACGCCGGCGTCCATCAGCGGATAGGCGGTGACGACCGCAGCGCACTCGAGTTCCTGCGCCAGTTCGAACCAGCCCGGCGCAAGGCGGTCGAGCAAGAGCGCGCGCCTCAGGCCGCGCACCGCGTCGCGCGCGGCGGCGAGCGACGGCGGCTCGAAGGAGCTCAACAGCGGCGCGATGCCTGCTTCCTGCCACAGGCGCTCGGCCTCGCGCGCGACGACGCGTCCGGTTTCGGCTTCGAGCCCCGGTGTCGGCTTGATCTCGATGTTGAGCGCGAATCCGTTGCGGCGCACGAAGGCGGCAACCGCGTCCAGGCTGGGAATCGGCTCGCCGGCGAAACCGCGGCTGTGCCAGCTGCCGGCGTCGATGCGCGACAGCTCCGACCAGGGCCGCTCGCCTGCGACGCCGCGTGCTGGCGTCGTGCGCTGCAGCGTGTCGTCGTGCAGCAGGAACGGCACGCCGTCGGCGCTGAGCTTCACGTCGCACTCGAACGCACGGAAGCCGTGGCTTGCGCCGGCGCGAAATGCGGCGAGCGTGTTCTCGGGTGCAAGATGCCCGGCGCCGCGATGGGCGATCCAGAGTGGATAGGGCCAGGGCGGCGGGTTGACTCCTTTTGCGTTCATTCGATGCGGGCCTTCGTCTGCGGGTCGAACCAGTGCAGATGATGTGCCGCCGGGGCGTAGGCGGCGATCGCTGCCGTCATCGACTCGGGATACGAGCCCTTGTAGACCGGCACGACCTTGTAGTCCTTCTGGCTTGCGTTGAAGC
>CAZVNC010000205.1:1403-2460 GCA_964628305.1 uncultured Ideonella sp. | reverse complement strand
CCCGGTCGCGGCGCGGGCAGCGTGCTGTCGATGCGCAGCGTGAACGCCGCGTCGCCGACCCGGCCGTAGACCAGCCGCTCGGCGCCGAGCATCTCGACCGTATCGACGTTCATTGCCCAGCCGCTGGCAGCGTCTCCGGCGCCGGCGTGCTCGGGGCGCAGCCCGAGAATCAACTCGCCGTCGCGCGGCGCAGTGGCGGGAAGGTCGAGCGTTTGGCCACCGACTTCGAAGCGCCTGCCCTGCGCCCGGCCGGCGAGCAGGTTCATCGGCGGCGAGCCGATGAAGCTCGCGACGAAGGTGCTCGCCGGGTGCGCATAGACAAGCTCGGGCGTGCCGATCTGCTCGATGCGCCCTTCGTTGAGGACAAGCATGCGCTGCGCCAGCGTCATCGCCTCGACCTGGTCGTGGGTGACGAACAGCGAGGTGACGCCGAGGTCGCGGTGCAGCTTCTGGATCTCGAGCCGGGTCTGCGCGCGCAGCTTGGCGTCGAGGTTGGAGAGCGGCTCGTCGAACAGGAAGGCAGCCGGCTGGCGCACGATCGCGCGGCCCATCGCGACGCGCTGGCGCTGGCCGCCGGAGAGTTCGCGCGGCCGGCGCTTCAGATAGGGCGCCAACTCCAAGATCGCCGCCGCCTTGTCGACCCGGGCCCGGATCTCGGCCTTCGCCACCTTGCGGATCTTCAGGCCGTAGGCCATGTTGTCGAACACGCTCATGTGGGGGTAGAGCGCGTAGTTCTGGAACACCATCGCGATGTTGCGGTCGGCGGGCTCGATGTCGTTGACGACCTTGCCGCCGATCGCGATCTCGCCGCCGCTGATCTCCTCGAGCCCGGCGACCATGCGCAGCAGCGTGCTCTTGCCGCAACCCGACGGACCGACGATGACTATGAACTCGCCGCTGTCGATCTCGGCGCTGACGCCGTGGATGACCTGGACGGCCGAGGCGTCGCGCCCGTAGCGCTTCGTGACGTTGCGGATGGAGATCGCTGACATCGGCTGCCTGTCTATTTCTCGGTGTCGACCAGACCCTTGACGAACCACTTCTGCATCAGCACGAC
>CAZVNC010000205.1:0-1393 GCA_964628305.1 uncultured Ideonella sp. | reverse complement strand
ATCGCGAGCATCGCGGTCGCCATCACGAGCTGCCATTCGGTCAGCGCGTCGCCGCCGACGATCATGCGCTTGATGCCGATCACCGCCGTGTACATGCTCTCGTCGCTCGTGATCAGCAGCGGCCACAGATACTGGTTCCAGCCGTAGATGAACTGGATCACGAAGAGCGCCGCGATCGTCGTCGCCGACAGCGGCAGCAGCACGTCGAAGAAGAAGCGCACCGGCCCGGCGCCGTCCATGCGCGCGGCTTCGAGCAGTTCGTCGGGCACGGTCAGGAAGAACTGGCGGAACAAGAAGGTGGCGGTGGCCGAAGCGATCAGCGGCAGCGTCAGGCCGGCATAGGTGTTCAACATCCCGAGATCGGAGACGACCTTGAAGGTCGGGATGATGCGCACCTCGACCGGCAGCATCAGCGTGATGAAGATCATCCAGAAGAAGGTGCGGCGCAGCGGAAAGCGGAAGTAGACGATCGCAAACGAGCTGATGATCGAGATCGCGATCTTGCCGATCGCGATGACGAGCGCCATCACGAGGCTGTTCCACATCATCTGCCCGACCGGCGCACCCGATCCGCGTGTCGATCCCGACGTCAGCACCTGGCTGTAGTTGGCCCAGAAGCGATCGCCCGGGACGAGGCGCATCGGCACCTCGAGCACCTGCTCGAGCGTCAGCGTCGAGGCGACGAAGGTCACGTAGAGCGGAAACGCGATGACGAAGATGCCGAGCGCGAGGCCGACATGCGTCAGCACGGTGAGCAAGGGGCGGCGTTCGACCATCTCAGCCCGGCGGCATCAATAGTTGACCTTGCGCTCGATGAAGCGGAACTGGATCACGGTGAGCGCGATCACGATCAGCATCAGGATCGCCGATTGCGCCGACGAGCCGCCGATGTCGGCCGACTTCACGCCGTCGACGTAGACCTTGTAGACGAGGATGTTGGTCGCCCCCGCGGGGCCGCCCTGGGTCGTGGCGTCGATCACGCCGAAGGTGTCGAAGAACGCGTAGACGATGTTGACGACGAGCAGGAAGAACGTCACCGGCGACAGCAGCGGAAAGACGATCGTCCAGAACCGCCGCAGAGGGCGCGCGCCGTCGATCGCCGCCGCTTCGATCAGCGAGCGCGGGATCGACTGCAGCCCGGCGAGGAAGAACAGGAAGTTGTACGAGATCTGCTTCCAGACCGACGCGATGACGACGAGCAGCATCGCCTGGTTGCCCTGGAGCACCCAGTTCCACTCGATACCGAACTGCTTGAGCCAGAAGGTGACGATGCCGATCGACGGCGCGAACAAGAACCCCCACAGCACCCCGGCGACCGCCGCTGCGACGGCGTAGGGCCAGATGAGCAGCGTGCGATAGACGAGCGCGCCCTTGATCACGCGATCGGCCATCA
>CAZVNC010000204.1:0-5267 GCA_964628305.1 uncultured Ideonella sp. | reverse complement strand
AGTGACGGCATTGATGCCGTACCTCGCCCTGCCGGCGTGACGCCGCTGTTCCGACCCGAAGCGGTCGATGCTCAGCGCCAGTCGTGGATGGGCGGGGTTCAGCTCGTCCGGCCGTTGTCGGTGACGCTGCTCACCGTCTTCACGGTGAGCGTTGCGGCGTTGGTGATCGGCTATCTGTTCGCCGGCGAATACACGCGCAAGGCGCACGTCAGCGGCGTGCTCGTCCCCGACCTCGGCCTGATCCGCCTCGTCACGCCGGAGGCGGCGACGGTCGTCAAGAACCATGTGCGCGAAGGGCAGCGCGTCAAGCAGGGCGACGTGCTGTTCGAGCTCTCGGTCGATCGCGCAACGCTCGCCGGCGACACCCAGGCCGCCGTGCAGCAAAGCCTGGCCGAACGCGAGCGCAGCCTGCAGGGCACGCTGCGGCAGCAGGCGCAGCTCTTGCAGGCGCAGCGCGCAGGGCTGGAGCGGCGGCTCGCCGACATGCGGCGCGAACTGGCGCAGATCGACGCCGAGACCGCGACCCATCAGCAGCGCCTGAAGCTCGCGCAGCAGCAGCAGGGGCGGCTCGAGTCGCTGCGCGCTGACAACTTCATCTCGGACGCCGCGGTGCAGACGAAGTCCGAGGAGCTCCTTGGCCAGAAGGCGCAGTTGCAGGCGCTCGAACGCCAGCGCGCAGCGCATCTGCGCGAAATCGGCACGCTCGAGACGCAGCAGCGTGAACTGCCATTACAGGCCCAAGCCACGCAGGCCGAGACCGAGCGCAACCTCGCCAGCCTCGCCCAGGAGGCGATGGAGAGCGAAGCGCGACAGCGGATCGTCGTGCGCGCGCCGCAGGACGGTGTGTTGACGAACATCCTCGCCGATCCCGGCCAGAGCGTGCAGCCCGGCATCGCACTGGCGAGCCTGATGCCGGCGCAGGCGAAGCTGCAGGCCGATCTCTACGCGCCTTCGAGCGCAATCGGCTTTCTGCGCCCCGACCAGCCGGTGCTGCTGCGCTATCAGGCCTACGCATACCAGAAGTTCGGCCACTACAAGGGACACGTGCTGCAGGTGTCGCGCACGCCGCTTCAGGCGAACGAACTCGCGAGCCTGACGCTGTCGACTGCGGCGACCGGCGCCGGCGCTGGCGCCTTGAGCGGCGGGCCGAACACCGGCGAGCCGCTGTACCGGATCACAGTCGCGCTCGATCGGCAGGACGTGTCCGCTTACGGCGAGGTGCTGCCGCTCGCGCCCGGCATGCAGCTCGACGCCGACGTGCTGCTCGACCGCCGGCGCCTGATCGAGTGGCTGTTCGAGCCCGTGCTCGGCATCGCCGGGCGAGTCTGACCATGCTCGCGGCGCTGAATCTGGGCTTCGGCAGCAGGCGTCTGCCGGTTGTCCTGCAGACCGAGGCCGCCGAATGCGGGCTGGCCTGCCTCGCGATGGTCGCCGCGCATCACGGCCTGCGCACCGACCTGCCAACGCTGCGGCGGCGCTTCGCACTGTCGCTGAAAGGCGTGACGCTCGCCGATCTCGTTCGCATGGCCGGCGCGCTGCAGTTGAATGCGCGCCCGCTGCGCGCCGAGCTCGATCACCTGCCGCAGCTCGCGCTGCCGTGCGTGCTGCATTGGGATCTGAATCATTTCGTCGTCCTCGCCTCGGTCCGTCGCGGCGTCGCCGAGATCCTCGACCCGGCGCATGGCGTGCGGCGCATGAAGCTCGCCGAGGTCTCGCGCCACTTCACCGGGGTCGCACTCGAACTCGCGCCGGGCGCCGATTTCGTCGCCCGCAGCGAGCGCCAGCGCATCACGCTGCGCCAGTTGCTTGGCCGCGTGACGGGGTTGAAGCGCTCGCTGCTGCAAATCTTCGCCCTCGCGCTTGCGCTCGAGGTCTTCGTCCTGCTGTCGCCATTCTTCATCCAGTGGGTCGTGGACGGCGTGCTGCTGAGTGCGGATCGCGATCTGCTCGTCACGCTCGGCATCGGCTTTGCGCTGCTCGTGCTGATGCAGGTCGCGGCCGGCGCGCTGCGCTCGTATGCGGTGCTCTACCTCTCGGCGACGCTCAACGTGCAGTGGATCGGCAACGTGTTCGCGCACCTGATGCGTCTGCCGCTGGCCTGGTTCGAGAAGCGCCACACCGGGGACGTGATGTCACGCTTCGGTGCGATCCAGCAGATCCAGCAGACGCTGACGACGCATTTCATCGAAGCCGTGCTCGACGGCCTGCTCGTCATCGTGACGCTCGCGATGATGCTTTTCTACAGCGTCACGCTGACTCTCATCGTGCTCGGCGCGGTGGCGGTCTATGCGCTGCTGAAATGGGCCTTCTTCAGGCCGCTGCGCAACGCGACCGAGGAGGCGATCGTGCACGACGCGCAGCGCGCGACGCACTTTCTCGAGTCGTTGCACGGCGTGCAGGCGATCAAGCTCTTCAACCGCCAGCAGGATCGCCAGGCGCGCTTCATGAACGTCGTCGTCGATGCGATGAACGCGACGCTCGCGACGCGCAAGATCGATCTGCTGCTCTCGATGGCGCACAAGCTCGTCTTCGGGCTCGAGCGCGTCGCCGTGATCTGGGTCGGCGCGCTGCTCGTGATGCAGCAAAGCTTCACCGTCGGCATGCTGTTCGCCTTCATCGCGTTCAAGGAGCAGTTCGCGACCCGCATCAGCGGCCTGATCGACAAGGGAGTCGAGCTCAGCATGTTGAAGCTCCAGGGCGAGCGGCTCGCCGACATCGTGCTTGCCGCGCCCGAGGAGGACGCGCCGACCGCCGCCGAAGGGCGCGAACTCGAGGCCCGGCTGGCGCTGCGCGAGGTGTCGTTTCGTTACGCCGATGGCGAGCCCGAGGTGCTTTCCAAGCTGAGCCTCGTCGTCGAGCCCGGCGAGTCGGTTGCGATCGTCGGCCCTTCGGGCTGCGGCAAGACGACGCTGCTCAAGCTGATGCTCGGCATGCACCCGCCGGACGCCGGAGAGATCGCTGTTGGCGGCGTGAGCTTGGCGCGGATCGGCGTGGCGCGCTGGCGCGACATGATCGGCACCGTGATGCAGGACGAGCCGCTGTTCGCCGGGTCGATCGCCGACAACATCTGCTTCTTCGACGTCGATCCCGATCCGGCGTGGATCGAGGAATGCGCGCGCCTCGCGTCGGTGAATGAGGAAATCGAGGCACTGCCGATGGGCTATCACACGCTGATCGGCAGCATGGGCGCGACGCTGTCGGGCGGCCAGAAGCAGCGCATCCTGCTCGCACGCGCGCTCTACAAGCGTCCGCGCTTCCTGTTCCTCGACGAGGCGACGAGTTCGCTCGACGTCGACCGCGAGCGGCTCGTGAATCAGGCTGTCGCGCAGCTCAAACTGACGCGCGTGATCGTCGCCCACCGGCCCGAGACGATCGCGTCTGCCGATCGCGTGATCGTGCTGCAACAGGGCGCCGCGCTCACGCTGCAGCAGCTGCAAGGCGGAAGCCTGCCGCGAAGGGAGCGCGCATGAACGGTTTGGCGCGCCTTCGCCGGCCGAGCGCCTCGAGCCACGAACCGGCGGCTGGCGGCGGCCAGGCGAGCAATGGCAACCCGCGGCGCGCGACACCGGCGCAGCCGCCGGTCACCAGCGCCGCATGGCAGCAGTTGCCGGGCGAGATCGACTGGCGCGTCTGCCGTTTCGGCGAACTCAGCCCGATCGAGCTCGCGCGGATCTACCGCGCCCGTCAACAGGTCTTTACGATCGAGCAGAAGTGCATCTACCTCGACGCCGACGAGTACGATGAGATCTCGTGCCACTTCGCCGCCTGGTCGAGCGAGCATGTGCTGCCGCTCGCTTACGCGCGGCTCTTGAACCCCGGCACCAAGTACGCCGAGCCATCGATCGGCCGCGTGCTGACGACCGCTCCGGCGCGCGGCCTCGGCCTGGGACGGGAACTGGTGCGGCGCGTGATCGCCCACAGCGCACAGATGCATCCGGGCATGGCGATCCGGATTTCGGCCCAGGAGCGGCTGGAGCGCTTCTACGCGGACTCCGGCTTCGGCACGATCGGATCCCCGTACCAGGAAGACGGCATACCTCATCTCGAGATGCTTCGGCCGGCTTGAGCGGCAAGCGGGCGAGCGACCTTGATTCTTGTGCTGCGGCGCAGCATACGTCGCCGTGCTTGTGATTGCCCAAGGCGCGATTGCACCCGTCCCTCGTAGAATGTCGCGCCCCGCGCGCGGGTTCGCACCGGCCCGGCAGCGCCGCAAAACAGAGTTCGCAATGCACTACCCGACCACATTCGACGTCATCGTCATCGGCGGCGGCCACGCCGGTACCGAAGCGGCACTCGCCGCGGCACGCATGGGTTGCGCGACCTTGCTGCTGACGCACAACATCGAGACGCTCGGCCAGATGAGTTGCAACCCATCGATAGGCGGTATCGGCAAGGGCCATCTCGTCAGGGAGGTTGACGCGCTCGGCGGCGCGATGGCGGCGGCAACCGACGAGGCGGGCATCCAGTTTCGCATCCTGAACGCCTCCAAAGGCCCCGCGGTGCGGGCGACGCGTGCCCAGGCGGACCGCATCCTCTACCGGGCTGCAATCCGGCGCCGGATCGAGAACCAGCCCAATCTGTGGCTGTTCCAGCAGGCAGTCGACGACCTGATCCTCGAAGGCGATCGCGTCGCGGGGGCGGTGACGCAGGTCGGGATTCGATTTGCCGCGCGCGCCGTGGTGCTGACGGCGGGAACCTTCCTCGACGGCCGCATTCACGTCGGGCTGCAGAACCACGCCGCAGGGCGTGCCGGCGACCCGCCAGCGCTTTCGCTGTCGCTGCGACTGAAGGAACTCGCACTGCCGCAAGGCCGGCTCAAGACCGGCACGCCGCCGCGCATCGACGGCCGCAGCATCGCTTTCGACCGCCTCGAAGAACAGCCCGGGGACACCGACCCGGTGCCGGTGTTCAGCTTCATGGGCGACGCATCGCAGCATCCGCGCCAGGTGCCGTGCTGGATCACGCACACCAACGAGCGAACGCACGAGATCATCCGCAGCGGGTTCGACCGCAGCCCGATGTTCACTGGCGTCATCGAGGGCATCGGCCCGCGCTACTGCCCGAGCATCGAGGACAAGGTGAACCGCTTCGCGGACAAGGCGTCGCACCAGATCTTCCTCGAACCCGAAGGGCTGACGACGAACGAGTTCTACCCGAACGGCATCTCGACCTCGCTGCCCTTCGACGTGCAGCTTGCCGCCGTGCGTTCGATGCGCGGGTTGGAGGACGCGCACATCATGCGCCCGGGCTACGCGATCGAATACGAC
>CAZVNC010000203.1:0-5268 GCA_964628305.1 uncultured Ideonella sp. | reverse complement strand
GCGTGGCCGCGTGATCGAGGTGCCGGTCGAGCCGAACCGGCTCGTGAAGAAGGGGTCGCTGCTGTTTCGCATCGACCCGACGCCCTACCAGAACGATCTGAACGTCGCCAAGGCGCGGCTCGCGGCCGACCAAGCCAAGCTGGCGCAGGCCGGCGCCAACGTCGTCGATGCGTCGGCCGCTGCCCGTCAGTTGAACGAACAGCTCAAGGCGGCGAGCGCCGAGGTGCGTTCGCTGCAGCCGCGGGTTGACCTCGCCCGGCTGCGCGTGCGGCAAAACCGCGAGCTCGTCGCGACCGGCGCTGGCGACCGCTTCGCGCTCGAGCAGTCCGAGGCCAACGTGATCGAGCTCGAGGCGCAGATCGCGACCGCGTCCGCCAACGAAGCGCAGGTGGCGCAAAAGCTCTCCGGCCGGGTCGACGGCGAACTGGCCAGCATCGCGGCGGCGCGTGCGCAGTTCGCGACTGCCAAGGCGCAGGTCGATTCGAGCCGCGCCGAGGTCGACAACGCGCAATGGCATCTGGACCAGACGGCGGTCTACGCGCCGGCCGACGGCTACGCGATCAACCTGCAACTGCGTCCGGGCTCGTTCGTTGTCTCGATCCCGCTCACGCCGGCGATGAGCTTCGTCGAGCAGCAGTACCAGGTCATCGCGCTGTATCAGCAGAACGAACTGGTGTGGGTGAAGCCGGGCGACGAGGCCGAATTCGCGCTCAGCACGATGCCGGGCCGCATCATCAAGGCGAAGGTCGATTCGATCGTCTGGGCCCAGGGCCAGGGCCAGGTGCCGCAATCGGGCACCGTGCCGCAGACCGGCAGCTTCCCGCAGGCACCGGGGCGCTTTCCGGTCCGGCTCGATGTCGAAGACCCGGACCTCGATCTCTTCCTTGCCGCCGGCGCCTCCGGGCACGGCGCGATATACACCGACCACGTCGAGATGATCCACATCGTGCGCAAGGTCATCGTGCGGGTCGGCACGATCACCGACTACCTCGTGTTGAAGCTGCACTGATGCGCAGTGCCCACCTTTGCGCCGGGGTCGCCGTCGTCGCGCTGGCGGCGGCGCTCGGCGGCTGTGCGCTCAAGGCCCCGCCATCGACGACTGAGTTGCAGAAGGAGGCCCTGCCGCACACCGCTCTGCCCCCGGCATGGACCGCAGGCGGCGCGTCGGCGCAGCCGGTGGCCGAGCGCTGGCTCGCGAGCTTCGACGATCCGGCGCTGACCGCGCTGGTCGGCGAATCGCTCGCCTACAACGCCGATCTGCAGGTGGCCGCGGCGCGCGTCGAACAGGCGGGCGGCTACCTGAAGGTTGCGAGCGGCTCGCTGCTGCCCTCGGTCGGCGTCGCCGGCGTGTGGAGCGGGGCGAGCGGGTCGGGTGGCGGCCTGAACGGGATCTTCCTGAACGCGTCGCTCGAGCTCGATGTCTGGGGGCGCCTGCGCTACGGCGAGGCGGCGGCGCAGCAGCAGTTGTTGGCGGTTCAGGCCGACTATGCCTATGCGCGCCAGTCGCTTGCGGCCACGGTCGCGAAGAGCTGGTTCGTCGCGATCGAAGCCAGCCTGCAGCTTGCCATCGTGCGCGACACGCTGCACTCGGCCGAGGCGCTGCTGCAGCTCGCGCAGGACCGGCTGCGCGTGGGCATCGGCAACGAGCAGGCGGTGGCCGACGCGCAGGCGAGCGTCAGCAGCTATCGCGACACCCTGCGCCAGACCGAGCTGTCGCGCGTGCAGGCGCTGCGCGCGCTCGAACTGCTGCTTGGCCGCTATCCGGCGGCCGAGATCGCCGTCGCCCAAGCCCTGTCGCCGCTGCCGCCGCCGGTACCGGTCGGCCTGCCGTCGCAGTTGCTCGAGCGCCGGCCCGACGTCGTCGCCGCCGAACGCCGCGTCGCCGCCGCCTTCAACCGGGTCGGCGAAGCGCGCGCCGCGCAGCTTCCGCGCATCAGCCTGACCGCGGGCGTGAGCGGTATCTCGAGCGACGTGCTCGTCTTGCAGGACCGCAACAACCCCGCCTGGGGTATCGGCGGCAACCTGCTCGCACCGCTCTACCAGGGCGGCGTGCTGCGCGCGCAGGTCGAGATTCGCAGCGCCGAGCAGAAGGAGTCGGTCGCCGCCTATGCCGCCACCGGGCAGCGCGCGTTCGGCGAGGTCGAAGGCGCGCTCGCGGCGGAGTTCGCGCTGCGCGACCGCAGCGTGCAGCTCGACGCCGTCGTGCGCGACAACGAGCGTGCGCTGCAACTGGCGCTGGTTCAGTTGCGCGTCGGCTCGGCCGATGCGCGCGCCGTGCAGCAGCGCCAGCTCGCACTCTATTCGGCCCGCACGGCGCGGCTGAAGGTGCAGACCGAGCAGCTCGCGCAGCGCGTCAATCTGCACCTCGCGCTCGGCGGCGCATTCGACGACCTGCCGGCGATTCCGGTCGCTGCGCGCTGAAGTCGGGCGCGATGCACGACCACCCGTGTCTGGTCAGACTTGCTCGTCGCCCGCATCGGGCTTGGCGTCGAGCGCACTGACCAGCCGATCGAGCAGGCGATAGACCTGCCCGACGAGTTCCGGACCCACCATCGCTTCGAGTTCGGCGTAGGCGGCTTCGACCTGCGGCGCCATCGCGGCGGCCAGCGCGCGGCTCTTCGCGGTCAACGAGACTTCGACTCGGCGCTGATCGTGGTCGAGCCGCACCCGCCGCACGAGGCCCACCTCCTCCATGCGCGTCAACACGCCTGCCAGGCTCGGGCTCGAGATGCCGCACAACGCGACGATCTGCCGTGGCTCGAGCGGGCCGGTCTCGATCAGCGCGCGCACGACGCGCCACTGCTGCTCGGTGACGCCGTTTGCGTTGAGCAGCGGCCGAAAGCGCGCGATCACGCGCTCGCGTGCCTGCAGCAGCAGCAATGGCAGGTTGCGGTGCGCGAACGCCGGCTGCTCCCGCATGCGTGCGTTGCCCCGCTTCATGATGCGATCCTGCGAAGTCTGCGAATCGATCCGGATGTCGTCATGGCGCTTGACTCACTCACATGTGAGCGAATATACTGCTCATATGTTAGCAATTCAACCCCGGTGAGCGCTCGACCCATGCTGCCGCCCTCCCTCTGCCGGTTCGAATTCGCGCCGTGGCGCCTGTCGGGCGTCGTCTTCGGCACGCTGTTGAACGACCCCAAGGCGCTCGCCGCACTCGGCGACGTGGCCAGCGCGGCGCCGTACAAGGCGCCGCCGCAGGCTCCGGTGCTGTACGTGAAGCCGCGCAACACCTTGCGCGCGAGCGGCGCCGCCGTCGAGTTGCCGGCCAACGGCGGCGAGTTCGAGATCGGCGCCGCGCTCGGCATCGTGATCAGGCGCGTCGCGTGCCGGGTGCGCGCCGCCGACGCCGCGGCCCATGTCGCCGGCTGGACGCTCGTCGCCGACCTCAGCCTGCCGCAGGCGAGCTTCTATCGGCCGAATGTCCGCTTCAAGGCGCTTGACGGATCGTGCCTCATCGGCCCGCGCGTCGTACCGGCGGCGGTGCTCGCCGACCCGGATGGGTTGGAGATGCAGGTCAGCATCGACGGCCAGGTCGTCCACCGCGCGTGCACCGGCGGCATGCTGCGTCCCGTCGCGCAGTTGCTGCAGGACGTGACCGAGTTCATGACGCTCGCACCGGGCGACATCCTGATGGCAGGCATCGCCGCCGGAGCGCCGCGCTGCGCCGCGGGTCAGCGTTTCGCGATCGATTGCGCGCAGATCGGCCGGCTCGAAGGGCGCGTTATGGTCGAGGCCGAGGCGGTGCCGGCATGAAGACCGCGCGCGTCGCCTACGGTGGTGCGATCCATAGTGCTGCGCCCGACCCCGCCGGACTGCGGCTGGCCGATGGCCGGGTGCTCGCCGAGCAGGACGTGGTCTGGCTGCCGCCGTTCGAAGTGGGAACGATCATCGCCCTCGGCCTGAACTACGCCGACCATGTGAAGGAACTCTCGAAGGAATTGACCGTCACGGCGCGCGACGAACCGCTCGTCTTCCTCAAAGGGCCCGGCAGCCTGATCGGCCATCGCGGGTTCACGCGCCGGCCGCAGGCCGTGAAGTTCATGCACTACGAATGCGAACTCGCGGTCGTCATCGGCGCCACCGCACGCCGAGTCAAGGCGGCGGACGCGATGCGCCACGTCGCCGGCTACACGGTGTGCAACGACTACGCGATCCGCGACTACCTCGAGAACTGGTACCGGCCGAACCTGCGCGTCAAGAACCGCGACGGCGGCACCGTGCTCGGCCCGTGGTTCGTCGATGCGGCGGACGTTGCCGATCCGCACGATCTGCATCTGCGAACCCTCGTCAATGGCAAGGTCACGCAGCAGGGCCACACTTCGGACATGGTCAACGACATTCCCGCGCTGATCGAATACCTGAGCGACTTCATGACGTTGCAGGCAGGCGACGTGATCCTCACCGGCACACCCGACGGCGTCGTCAACGTGGACGTTGGCGACGAGGTGGTGTGCGAGATCGACGGCATCGGCCGCCTCGTCAACACGCTCGTCGGCGACGCCGCGTTCGGACGCTGAGCGCCGGGCACAGGAGAACGAGATCATGCGTATCGAGCATCTGATCGACGGCAAGCCCGTCAAGAGCCGCGACTACTTCGAGACGCTGAACCCGGCCACCCAGGACGTGCTGGCCGAAGTCGCGAGCGGCGGCGAGGCCGAGGCCGACGCCGCCGTCGCCGCCGCCAAGGCCGCCTTTCCGAAGTGGGCCGGACTCGCCGCGACCGAGCGCGCGCGCCTGCTGCGCAAGCTCAGTGATCTGATCGCCGCCCATGTGCCCGAAATCTCGCGCACCGAGACGATGGACACCGGGCAGGTGATCGCGCAGACCGGCAGGCAGTTGATCCCGCGCGCGGCCGACAACTTCTACTACTTCGCCGAGATGTGCACGCGCGTTGACGGCCACACCTATCCGACGCCGACCCATCTGAACTACACGCTCTACCACCCGGTCGGCGTGTGCGCGCTGATCAGCCCCTGGAACGTGCCGTTCATGACCTCGACCTGGAAGGTCGCGCCGGCCCTCGCCTTCGGCAATACCGCGGTGCTGAAGATGAGCGAGCTGTCGCCGCTCACCGCCGCGCGCCTGGGTGAGTTGGCGCTCGAGGCCGGCATTCCGGCCGGCGTGCTCAACGTCGTGCACGGCTTCGGCAAGGACGCCGGCGAGCCACTGTGCAGGCATCCGGACGTGCGCGCGATCTCGTTCACCGGCAGCACGGCGACCGGCAACCGCATCGTGCAGTCCGCGGGCCTGAAGAAGTTCAGC